>DATEMT010000041.1:0-11988 GCA_035275445.1 Methyloceanibacter sp.
GCCGATACGTCGACGCAGGAGAATGCCTGGCTCGTGCTCGCTGCGCGCGCTCTCGGCAAGCAGAATATCGCGCTCTCCGTCAATAACAACGCCGCGACCGGTCCGCTCTACCGCAGCATCGGCGAGGAGGAGCTGGCCCAAGGTCCGATCGTCGTTGCCAATAGCGGCGACACGCCGCTCGATGCCGTCATCTCGGTGAGCGGCGCGCCGACGACGCCGGAGCCTGCCGCCGAGCACGGCTTTACCCTTGAGCGGCGTTTTCACGCGCTCGACGGCAGCGAGGCGGATATCGGCAAGGCGAAGCAGAACGACCGCTTCGTCGTGGTGCTGACGGTGACGGAGCCGCAGCCTGAGTTCGCGCGCGTGGCGCTCACCGACTACGTGCCGGCGGGGTTCGAGATCGACAATCCGCGTCTCGTGTCCTCCGGCGACACCGGGACCCTCGACTGGATCGAGAATGCCGGCAATCCCGTCCACACCGAGTTCCGCGACGACCGCTTCATGGCGGCGTTCGAGCGGCGCAAGGGCGATGCCACCACCTACACCGTCGCCTATGTCGTCCGCGCCGTGTCGCCCGGAAGCTACGTGCTGCCGCAAGCGATGGTCGAGGACATGTACCGGCCCGACCGCTTCGGCCGGACCGAGACCGGCGCGGTCGAGGTCGCTCCGGCACGATGAGCGGCGCGACGAAACCAAGTCGATTGCGGCGCATCGCCGTCATCGCTGCGATCGGCGCGCTGTGGCTCGCCGCCGCCGCTTCGGGCGCCGTGTCCGGCATGCTTGCGGCTTTCGGACCGCCGCCGCTTGGACGCGATCTCGAAGTCTCGCGCACCGTTCTCGACCGGAACGGGGTGCTGCTCAGGGCGTATCTCACGAGCGAAGGAAGCTGGCGGCTGCCTGCGGCGCGCAGCGACGTCGATCCGCGCTATCTCGAGGCGCTTCTCGCTTACGAAGACAAGCGCTTTTTCTCGCATCGCGGGCTCGATCCGCTCGCGCTCGGCCGCGCCGCCTACCAACTCGTGAGCCAAGGCCACATCGTCTCGGGCGGTTCGACCCTCACCATGCAGGTCGCGCGGCTGCTCGAACCAAGGCGCGAGCGCTCGCTCGCGGCCAAGATCAGGCAGGCGTTCCGCGCGGTTCAACTCGAAGCCATGCTGAGCAAGGACGATATCCTCGCGCTCTACCTCACGCTCGCGCCCTATGGCGGCAATCTCGAAGGGACGCGGGCGGCCTCGCTCGCTTATTTCGGCCAAGAGCCGCGAAGGCTCACGCTCGGGCAGGCCGCGCTCCTGGTCGCGCTGCCGCAAGCGCCGGAGGCCCGCAGGCCCGACCGCTTCCCGCAAGCCGCGAAGCGCGCGCGCGACCGCGTGCTCGACCGGATCGCTCGCGACGGCGCCTTCAGCGAGGCGGAGATCGCACGGGCAAAACAGGAGGACGTGCCCAAGGCCCGCGCACCGATGCCGCTGCTTGCGCCGCATGCCGCCGATCAGGCGATCAGCCTCGCGCCGCAAGAGCGAACCATAAAGCTCACCATCGACCGGCGCGTGCAGACGATGCTTGAGCGCCTCGCGCGCGAACGGGCGCACGCTCTCGGCCCCGCGCTGTCGGTGGCGATGGTCGTGATCGACAATGCGACCGGCGAGGTCATGGCGCGGGTCGCATCGCCCGACTATTTCGACGAGCGCCGCGCGGGCCAGGTCGACCTCACCCAAGCGGTGCGCTCGCCGGGCTCGACGCTGAAGCCCTTCATCTACGGTCTCGGCTTCGAGGACGGATTGATCCATCCCGAGACGTTGATCGAGGACCGGCCGGTGCGCTACGCGGGTTATGCCCCTGAGAATTTCGACATGACGTTCCAGGGCACGGTGACGGTGCGCCGCGCGCTGCAACTCTCGTTGAACGTGCCGGCGGTCGCCGTGCTCGATGCGGTCGGCCCGAGCCGGCTCGCGGCGCGCCTCGGCGAGGCGGGCGCTTCGCTCGTGCTGCCGCGGCGGGAAGCGCCGGGGCTCGCGCTCGGCCTTGGCGGCATCGGCATCCGATTGACCGACCTCACCATGCTCTACGCAGGGCTTGCGCGTCAGGGAACGGTCGCACCGCTGATCGAGCGGTACGGCGCGGCTCCGCTCCCGCCGCGGCGCCTGATCGAGCCGGCCGCCGCCTGGTCGGTCGCCAACGTGCTGATCGGTACGCCGCCGCCGGAGAATGCAACGGGAGGGCGCATCGCCTTCAAGACCGGCACGAGCTACGGCTATCGCGACGCCTGGGCGGTCGGGTTCGACGGCAGGCGCACCATCGGCGTGTGGGTCGGCAGGCCCGACGGGGCACCGGTCGCAGGCCTTACCGGCCGGACCGCGGCGGCGCCGATCCTGTTCGATGCCTTCGCGCGGACCGGCGGCGGCTTGCAGCCGCTACCGCCCGCGCCCAAGGGTGTGCTCATTGCCAGCACGGCAAAATTGCCGCCGCCGCTTCGGCGCTTTCATTCGGCGGCAAACGCGGGCGCGGGCGCGGCGACGAAAGTCCGCATTGTCTTTCCGCCCAACGGCGCGAGCCTCGAATTGTCGGGAAGCGACGGCGCGGCGCCGGACCCGATCGCCATCAAGATCGCCGGCGGCACGCCTCCCCTCAACGTGCTGCTCAACGGCATGCCGCTTGCCGAGAGGAAATCGGCGCGGACGCTGTTCTTCGCCCCCGATGGTCCGGGTTTCGTGCGACTCACGGTGACCGACGCGACCGGCGCAGCCGACAGCGTTGTGGTGCGCCTGCAATAGGTCGCGCCGCTTCGCCGACGCAAAACACCACCCTGCGCGGGAGAACCCACGCTGTCGCTTCCGGCATTCCACGAATTTGCAGCCTCCGCGCGAAATCGGTCGAGAGGCCGAACTGTCGCGCGACGTTAGGACACGCGACACTCTTTCACGCCGTTCCGCCAAATCTTCACCGGGCCATTGAGCGTTACTGGCATCGCAGCCGGGGTTTGTCCCTTGACGCTTGCGCCCTATGCCTGGTTCGAGGCGAGCCCCTCGACCGGCCCAACGTAAGGAGAATGCCATGAAGACTCTTGTGTCGCTTGCTGTTGCTCTTGGCCTCGTGGCCGCCGCCGCCGCTCCCGTTCTCGCAGCCGACGCTCCGAAGACGAAAGCGGAATGCGAAAAGGCCCACATGAAGTGGGACGCCACCGCCAAGAAGTGCAGCTAGCCACAGCAATGGGGCGGCTTGTCCTCGGACCGGCCGCCCTCATTCTCAAAGGAACAAGACGATGAAGAAATCTGTGATCGCCGGGCTCTTGGTCGCCGTTGTGGCGACGCCGGCGCTGGCCGCGTCCCAGTATTACGTGGCGCAGAACAACGCGACCCATAAATGCTCGGTCGTGTCGCACAAGCCCGACGGAACCAAGCTGACCCTGATCGGCTCGGGCGGCTTCAAGACCAAGTCGCAAGCCCGCGATGCGTTGAAGGGAATGTCTGAATGTAAGGCCTAGGACCCTAGGATCTCACCCCCGGAAGCGGGCAGCGTCTCGACCCACGCGGGCCCGCTTGCACAGCCGCCCCGAAGCTCTCCGACAGCAATGTCCCCCGGGCTTTGGGGCGGCAGGCTGTCTGGCCCTTGACGAAGACGGCGCCCCTGTCCAACAACAGGGCATGGCCCAACCCCGCCAAACCCCGCCGGTCAAACGCGTTCACATCAAGACCTTCGGGTGCCAGATGAACGAATACGATTCCGAGCGGATGATCGAAGCGCTCGGAACCGCCGGCTATCTGCCGGTCGACGATGCGGCGGAAGCCGATCTCGTCATTCTCAACACCTGCCATATCCGGGAGAAGGCCGCGGAGAAGGTGTATTCCGAACTGGGGCGCGTGCGCCTCGTCAAGGAGGCGCGAAGGAGCGAGGGCCGCGACACGCTGATCGCGGTTGCGGGCTGCGTCGCCCAGGCCGAGGGCGAGGAGATCATCGCGCGGGCGCCTGCGGTCGATCTCGTCGTAGGGCCGCAGAGCTACCATCGTCTCGCGGCCCTCGTCGCCAAAGCGGAGTCGGGACACGAAGGCATCGTCGCCACCGACTTCGCGGCGGAAGACAAATTCGCGCATCTGCCGCAGCGCGCGCGACGGAAGAGCAAGCCATCGGCCTTCATCACCGTGCAGGAGGGTTGCGACAAGTTCTGCACCTTCTGCGTCGTGCCTTACACGCGGGGCAGCGAGTATTCGCGCGCGCCGTCCGAGATCGTCGCGGAGGCCGAGCGGCTCGCGGCGCAAGGCGCATGCGAAATTACGCTCCTCGGGCAGAACGTGAACGCCTACCATGGGCGTGGCGGCGACGGCCGGTCGTGGACCTTGGCGCGGCTGTTGCGGCGGCTCGCCGAAGTGCCGTCGATCGCCCGGCTCCGCTTCACCACCAGCCATCCGCTCGACATGGACGACGCGTTGATCGCGCTCTTCGGCGAAGAACCCAAGCTGATGCCCTATTTGCACTTGCCGTTTCAGTCGGGCTCCGACCGCATCCTCAAGACCATGAACCGCAAGCATGCAGTCGCCGACTACGAAGCGGTGATCGCAAAAGTGCGGGCTGCGCGCCCGGACATCGCGCTCTCGACCGACATCATCGTCGGCTTTCCCGGCGAGACCGATAGCGACTTCGCCGACACCATGGCGCTTGCGGAGCGCATCCGCTTCGCCCAGGCCTTCACCTTCAAGTACAGCGCGCGTCCCGGAACGCCCGCGGCAGGTTTTGCCGGCCAAGTGCCGGAGACGGCGAAGCAAGAGCGCTTGCGCCGATTGCAGAGTCTGATCGACACGCATCGCCGCGCTTTCGACCGCGCCGCGATCGGGCGGCGCCTCCCCGTCCTGTTCGAGGCGAAAGGGCGGAAACCGGGGCAGGTCACCGGGCGTTCACCCTATCTGCAACCGGTCTATCTCGACGGGCCGGAGACGCTGATCGGGCGCATCGCACCGGTTGACATCCTGGCCGCAAGCCCGAACAGTCTCACCGGTGTCATAAAATCAGGATTTGAATGGCGCGGGCCAGTTCAGGCGGCCGAGTGACGAACAAGGCCAGAATGCAGAAAGCAGCCTTGGGGCGCGCCCGCGGAGCGGCGCCGAAGCGTTCCACACCCCCGGTCAATGGCGGCGGCGACCCGCTCGTCGTCTATTTCGACGATATCCGCCTCGTCCGCGACCTTCTTGGCGATTACGACGCAAATCTCGCCGTGCTCGAGGACCGGCTCGGGGTCGAGGCCGTGGTCAACGGCAACGCGGTGAGCCTGCGCGGAAGCGAAACCTCCTGCGCCACGGCCAAGTCGGTGCTGGAGCAGCTCTATGGCAGGCTTGCCCAGGGCGAGGCGATCGGCGTCGGCGAAGTGGTCGGCGCCATCCGCCACGCGCGCGTGGTTGAGCCGGGTCATGACGGCGCGGCGGAAGCGAGCCTCCCCGAGGCGCGCCAGATTCGCACGCGGAAACGCCTCATTACCGCGCGCACGCCGACGCAGAGCGCCTACCTTGCCTCGCTCGAGCGCAACGACCTCGTCTTTGCCACCGGCCCCGCGGGCACCGGCAAGACCTATCTCGCCGTCGCCTTTGCCGCGGCCTGCCTCGAGAGCGGCCGGTGCGACCGCCTGATCCTGTCGCGGCCGGCGGTCGAAGCCGGGGAGCGGCTCGGCTTCCTTCCCGGCGACATGCGCGAGAAGGTCGATCCTTACCTCCGCCCGCTCTATGACGCTCTCTACGACACGCTCGCGCCCGAGCGGGTCGAGCGCGGACTCGCCTCCGGCGAAATCGAGATCGCGCCGCTTGCCTTCATGCGCGGCCGTACCCTGTCGCACGCCATCGTCATCCTCGATGAGGCGCAGAACTGCACGCCCGTCCAGCTCAAGATGGCGCTGACAAGGTTGGGCGAGGAAAGCAAGATGATCGTGACCGGCGATCCAACCCAGGTCGATCTGCCGCCGGGCAAGGATTCGGGCCTGCTCGAGGCGATCGGGCTCCTCAAGGGGATCGAGGAGATCGACCATATCGCCTTTACCCGCGCCGACGTGGTTCGCCGCGAATTGGTCGGCAAGATCGTCGATGCCTACGAATCCGCTCTCCTCAAGGGTGAGCGCGATGGCTGACGGCGGCCCTAGTCGCAAACATGGGGGCGCTTCGCTCGCGATCGAGATCGTGCGGCGCGCGCCGGGTTTTGCCCGCGCCAAGGTGACCGATGCGCTGTTGCGGCGGGCGGCGCGCGCGGCGTTTCGCGCCTCACCTCCCACCGGCCGATCCTTCAGCGTCACGCTGGTGCTGATTGGCGACGATGAGATGCACGACCTCAACCGGCTCTGGCGCGGCAAGGATGCGCCGACCAACGTGCTGTCGTTTCCCGCCGATGCCGACCGGGACCGCGGCTTTCTCGGCGACATCGTGGTCGCCTTCGAAACCGCGCATCGAGAGGCGAAGGAGCGCGGCATTTCGCTTGCCGATCACGTGTCCCACCTCGTCGTGCACGGCATGCTGCATCTCCTCGGCTTCGATCACGCGGGCGACAAGGAGGCGAAGCGCATGGAGCGGGTCGAACGGATCACGCTCGCTTCGATCGGGGTCGCCGACCCTTATGCCGAGGCTGACGAACGCCGTCTCGCGGAGGCGCTCAGTTGAGCAATATTCCGCCAACCGAGAAGGAATTGCTGGACGAAGACCGACGACCGCCGGACGAGGAAATCTCCTGGTTCGAGCGCCTGCTCCAGAGCTTCGGCCTGGGCGAAGAGCCCGATCTCCGCGAATTCATCGAGGACGCGCTTTCCCGCAGCAAGAGCGACACGTTGAGCCCGCAGGAGCGGAGCATGCTGCGCCGCGCCTTGCGCTTCGGCAAGCTCACGGTCGAAGACGTCATGGTGCCGCGCGCCGACATCATCGCGGTGGACGAGAGCGCGACCGTCGCGCAGTTGATGCATGTGTTTCGCGAGGCCGAGCATTCGCGGCTGCCCGTCTATCGCGAGACGCTCGACGATCCGCGCGGCATGATCCATATCCGCGACCTGATGTCGTGGATCACGACGCAGGCCGAGGCGGCCGGGACCGGACTCGATCTGACCAAGGTCGATCTCGAGCGAACGGTCGCGACCATCGCCATCACCCGGGAATTGCTCTACGTGACGGCATCGATGCTCGTGCTCGATCTCCTGCTCAAGATGCAAACGACCAGGGTGCATCTGGCGCTGGTGGTCGATGAGTATGGCGGCACCGACGGGTTGGTCTCGATCGAGGACCTGATCGAGGAAGTCGTGGGCGAGATCGCCGACGAGCACGACGTCGAGGACGGGCCGCAGATAAAATCCGATTCGAGGCCCGGTCTCGTCGCCGAGGCGCGCGCGCCGATCGAGGAGCTCGAAAAGCAACTCGGACTCGCTCTCGTCTCGGACGCGGAGCGAGAGGACATCGACACGATCGGCGGCCTTGTCTTCTCCATCGCCGGCCGCATCCCGGCGCGCGGCGAGCGCGTGCGCCACCCGAGCGGGGTCGAGTTCGAAGTCCTCGAAGCGGACAAGCGGCGGATCAAGCGGCTCCGCATCCATTTGCCGCCGGCCGCGAAGCCGGAGGACACGGACGCCTAATGGTGCCGCGCGCGCTCACGCCGCGCCCCTCCGACCCGGGCGGGGACGTCCCGTGCTGAGCGCGGTGCAAGCCATGATGACCGGGGCCGCGACTTTCCTTGCGGGCCTTCGCGGCGTCCGCCGCGCGCTCGCCGCCGCCATCTTCGGAGCAATCTCGGTTCTTGCTTTCGCCCCCGTCCATGCCTGGCCGGTCCTGTTTTTGACCTTCGGCGCGCTCGTCTGGCTGCTCGACGGCGGCTATGCCGAGCACGCGCGTCTCGGCGAAAGGCTGAAAACAGCCGCGATCATCGGCTTCTGGTTCGGCTTCGGCTTTTTCCTCGCCGGGCTCTATTGGGTGGCGGAGGCCTTCCTGGTCGAGCCGTGGCGCCATGGCTGGCTCCTTCCCTTCGTCATGACGGCCCTGCCTGGCGGCATGGCGCTGTTCTTCGCCGCGGCAACGGCCCTTGCCATGCTCCTTTGGATACCGGGACCGGGTCGGGCCTTCGCCCTGGCGATCGCCTTTTTCCTGGCCGAGTTCGCCCGCGGCCACGTGCTGACCGGGTTTCCTTGGAACCTCCTCGGCTACAGCCTCCTCGGCAGCCTGCCGCTGATGCAGCTTGCCTCGCTCTTCGGCGTCTATGCGCTCAGCCTCCTTGCCGTGCTCCTCTTCGCCGCACCCGCCACGATCTTCGCCCCATCGCAGTCGGGGCTTGCGCACGGGCGCGGCACGTTCACGCTGGCGGCGCTGCTCCTCGTTCTGCTCGTGGCGGGTTACGGCTGGGGCGAGCGCAGGCTCCAAGCGGCAGGCCTCGACAACACCGGTATCCGCCTGCGCGTCGTCCAGGCCAATATCGACCAGGCCGAGAAATGGCGCCCCGAGAACAGCACCGAGATCTTCACCGACTATCTCGAACTCACGAAAAGCGGCGGTGCGTCGGGCCTCGACGGCATCGCCATCGTGGTCTGGCCGGAGACGGCGGTGCCGTTCCTGCTTGCCGACGACCCGGAAGCGCTCGCCGCCATCGCCAATGTGTTGCCTGCGGACACGACACTCCTCCTCGGCTCGTGGCGGCTCGTCGAGGAACGCGACGCCGCCGGGCGGTTCCTCCGCAACCGCGCCTATAACAGCGTGCTCGTCGTCGATAGCGAGGGCCGCATCACCGGCAGTTACGACAAGATTCATCTCGTGCCGCTCGGCGAGTATCTCCCCTTCCAGGACTTTCTCGAAAGTCTCGGCATGATGCAGCTCACCAACGTGCGCGGCGGCTTCACCGTCGGGGAACGGCCGCGACTGCTGACGGTCCCGGGCGCGCCGCCGGCAACGCCGCTCATCTGCTACGAGATCATCTTCCCGCAGGAGATCACCGAGCCGGGAACGCATCCGGGCTGGCTGCTCAACGTCACCAACGATGCGTGGTTCGGATCGAGCGCGGGCCCCTACCAGCATTTTCATCAGGCGCAAGTTCGCGCCGTCGAGCAAGGCTTGCCGGTGGTGCGCGCCGCCAATACCGGCATCTCGGCCGTGATCGATCCGTTCGGCCGCGTGCGCGCCGAAATCGGTCTCGGCAAAAAAGGGGTCATCGACGCCGACTTACCGCAAGCGGGCCCGATCACGCTCTTCGTGCAGTTCGGAACCATTGTCGAAATCGCGGCGTTACTGCTCGCAGCGATGGGGTGGCTCGCGTGCCGCATATTGCGCTAAAGCCGGGCAAAAAGCGCGGCGCGAGGCGTTTATTTGAACGCTTAGTCAAATTTCCGGGCGGATTCTCTTCTACGCGCACCCTGCGACGAAGCATTGCTTGACGCGATACAACCGCCCGCCTATGACGGAAGTTCGGACGGGGCTGTCGCACGCGAAGCGTGAGACAGCGGCTCATTTTTTAGGCACGATTGCGACGGTGAGTGATGGCAGGGAAGAAGCCTAACCCGGTTGACACACATGTCGGAAGCCGGGTGCGATTACGCCGAATGCTGCTCGGCATGAGTCAAGAGCGTCTCGGCGAAAGTATGGGCCTGACGTTTCAGCAGGTGCAGAAGTACGAGAAGGGTGTGAACCGCATCGGCGCGAGCCGGCTGTTCCAGATCTCGAAGATCCTCGACGTCCCCGTGCAGTTCTTCTTCGAGGAAGCGCCTCATGTCGGCGACCGCCACCACGCGCGGGGCATGGCCGAGCCCGAGTCGGAAGCCTTCATCCTCGAATTCCTCAACAGCCGCGAAGGCCTCGAGTTGAACCGCGCCTTCGTCAAGATCGGCGACGCCAAGGTCCGCAAGACCATCGTCGATCTGGTGCGAGCCTTGAGCGCGGGCTGAGTCCTTCCCAAGTGAGCGTCCCGCATGCCGGCTTGATTTCCGGCGCAGGGGTTGTATGAACCGGACGGGCTTTATTGGCCGCCCGGCCTTCCCTTTGTGACAGGAGAGCAAATTGTCGCGGGCAAATTACCTCTTCACCAGCGAGTCGGTGTCGGAAGGTCATCCCGACAAAGTGTGCGACCGGATCTCCGACGCCGTGGTCGATCTCTATCTCGCCGCCGATCCGCTGTCCCGAGTCGCGATCGAGACCATGGTCACGACCAACCGCATCGTCATGGCGGGCGAAGTGCGCGGGCCTGAGGACGTGACGCAAGAGCGGATCGAGCAGGCGGCGCGGCGCGCCGTGCGCGAGATCGGTTACGAGCAAGAGGGGTTCCACTGGGACCTCGCCGACTTCCAGTTCTATGTGCACGAGCAATCGGCCGACATCGCCGCCGGCGTCGATTCCGACGCCGCCAAAGAGAAGGACGAAGGCGCCGGTGACCAGGGCATCATGTTCGGGTTCGCCTGCCGCGAGACCGAGCCGCTGATGCCTGCGCCGATCTTCTACGCGCACCGCATCCTGCACGAGATGGCAAAGGCGCGGCATAGCGGCCGGACCCCCGAGCTCGGTCCCGACGCCAAGAGCCAAGTCACGCTGGTTTACGAGGACGGCAAGCCCGTGCGCGCCGACTCTGTCGTGGTCTCGACCCAGCACGGCGAGGATGTGAGCCAGGAGCGGGTCAAGGAGATCGTGCGCGGCTTCATCCATGAAGTGATGCCGAAAGGCTGGGTCAACGGCGGCACCAAGTTCTACGTCAATCCCACCGGGCGTTTCGTCATCGGCGGCCCCGACGGCGATAGCGGCCTGACCGGGCGCAAGATCATCGTCGATACTTATGGCGGCGCCGCCCCGCACGGCGGCGGAGCCTTTTCCGGCAAGGACCCGACCAAGGTCGATCGCTCGGCAGCTTACGCCGCGCGCTATCTCGCCAAGAACGTGGTCGCGGCCGGGCTCGCCGACAAATGCACGCTTCAGCTCTCTTATGCGATCGGCGTGTCGCAGCCGCTCTCGCTCTATGTCGATCTGCACGGCACCGGCAGCGTGAAGGAAGAGGCGTTGGAGCAGGCACTGCGGCAGGTCATGGATTTGAGCCCGCGCGGCATCCGCGAACATCTCAAGCTCAACCGCCCGATCTACGAGCGCACCGCCGCCTACGGCCATTTCGGGCGGCAGCCCGACAATGACGGCGGCTTCTCCTGGGAACGGCTCGACCTCGCCGAGCCGATCCGGGCCGAGTTGACTTAAGCCGACACTTCGCGCCGACCGTGCGATAATCGTGGAAGCCCGGCTCGAGGCCGGGCATGAAGGAGCATGATCGGCGAGAAGACAGAGATCGATTTCGCGGCGCCGCTCCGGTCCTACGGCCGGCGCAAGGCGAAGCCGTTGAGCGCGCGGAAGGAGCGGCTGATCGGCGAACTCCTTCCCCGCCTCCGCCTCGACCTCGCGCATCGGCCGCCGCCCTCTCTTGCCGCGCTCTTTGCCAAGCCGGTCGGGGAGGTCTGGCTCGAGATCGGCTTCGGCTCGGGCGAGCATCTCTTGTGGCAGGCCGCGCGGCGCGAGGATGTCGGCTTCATCGGCTGCGAGCCGTTCATCAACGGCATGGCAAGCCTTCTCGGCGCCGTCGAGACCGGCGGCATCGCAAACGTCCGCGTGCATGACGGCGACGCGCGCGATGTGCTCGCGTGGCTCCCCGAGGGCTCGATCGGCCGGATCTTCCTGCTCTTCCCCGATCCTTGGCCGAAGAAGCGCCAGTTGAAGCGGCGGCTGCTGTCACCCGACACTGTCAAGGCGCTGGTGCGCGTGCTGCGCCACGGCGGCGAGTTCAGATTTGCTTCCGACGACGCCGACTATGCCGCCCAGGCCCTTGTTCTTGCGCGGACAAGCGGGGCCTTCATCGCCGAGGCGGATTTGCGCGAGCGCGAACGCGACTGGCCGGAAACCCGCTACGAGCGCAAGGCCGTGGCCGCGGGCCGCAAGGCCGTTCATCTCCGCTTTACGAAGGGCTGAAGGCCGCTTGAAAGCCTGAAAAAACCTCGTATATTACGCTCGAACTCATGATTGATGTGATCAGGAGTGG
>DATEMT010000042.1:0-12448 GCA_035275445.1 Methyloceanibacter sp.
CGCGCTGTTCGGCAAGCTGATGGAAGACAGCGGATCGGTCGAGGTCATCGCCCGCTTCATGACCGACAAGCTCGGCACCAAACGCACCATTCTCGCCGTGGTGCTGGCCGGGGCCATCGTCACCTATGGCGGCGTGAGCCTTTTCGTCGCGATCTTCGTCATCGCGCCGATGGCCGAGGGTTTGTTCAGAGCTGCCGACATCCCGCGCCGCCTGATGCCGGCCACGATTGCGCTCGGGACGATGACCTTCACCATGTCGGCTCTGCCCGGCACGCCGTCGCTGCAGAATGCGATTCCCATGCCGTTTTTCGGCACCACGCCATTCGCCGCGCCGGGAATCGGCATCTTGGCGGGCGCGATCGTGCTCGCCTTCGGATTGTGGTGGCTCGGCCGGGCCGAGCAAGCCGCCCGGCAGAACGGCGAGGGCTTTGCGCCGGCCGAAGTTCAATCCAAGCGCCTCGACGCCAAGCGCCTCGACGCCAAGCGTCTCGACGATCCGACCTTGCGCGAGCGCGCCACCGTCGCGAGCGAATTCGATCCGGCGGAACTGCCGCACGGTCACCACGCGAGCGCGCAACCCTCGGTCGTTGCGGCAATCGTGCCGCTCGTGGTCGTCATCGTCATCAACCTTCTCATGAGCGCACTTGTGCTGCCCGGCCTCGACACCAGCTTTCTGGCCGAGGAACAATGGGGAGGGACATCTCTCGCCGCAGTCGGCGGCGTGTGGGCTGTTGTCGTCGCGTTGGCTGCCGCGATCGCGACCTTGCTCGCATTGAACTACAAGCGCCTTCCCGCTCTCAAGGAGACGGTCGATACCGGCGCAAACGCCTCGGTGCTTCCGGCCCTTAGCGTGGCGAGCCTGGTCGGCTTCGGCGCGGTGGTCGCGGCGCTGCCTGCTTTCGCCTTGGTCAAGGCGTGGGTGCTTTCGATCGAGGGCGGTCCGCTCGTTTCGCTCGCGATCGCGACCAATATTTTGGCCGCGCTCACCGGCTCCGCCTCCGGCGGGTTGACCATCGCGTTGGACGCTTTGGGCGAGACCTATCTTCGTCTCGCTTCCGACCAGAACATCGATCCCGTGTTGCTGCATCGGGTGGCGGTGCTAAGCGCCGGCACGCTCGACAGCCTGCCGCACAACGGTGCCGTCGTGACTCTGCTTGCGGTTTGCGGCATAAGCCACCGCGAGGGCTATTTCGACATACTCATGGTGGCGATTGTCGGCGCCCTGATCGCGCTCGCGGTCGTCGTCTCGCTCGGTTCAACGCTAGGATCGTTCTAGCTCAGTCGCTGCCCGACGCACTCAATGGACGGCAGTTCACCGCGACGGTCTGCATGGAGCGGCCGGCCTTTCCGTCGCAACCGAGACGATTGCCGCGGGCATAGAACGGCGGATCCAAGAAGTACTCGAAATCGTCGGTGTCGGTAGGCTCGACAATTCGATACAATTTGTACGGACCGTTATCGCAGATCACCTGTTCGGCGTCCACGAACAGCGATGCCGGCAGCACGACGATATGCTCGATGTTCGGATTCGCCGCGCAGAATTTCTTGGACAGCTCGGCATGATCCTTCGCCTGGATGATAAGCGCGTCGGCGCCCTCCGAGCCCGCTTGTTCCGCTCCCGCGAAGGCTAGTCCCGCGCCGGCCAGCACGGCCGCAACTGTCAGGCATATCGCCAATCGAACCATCGTGAGCCTCGCTCCGCGCGGATACTGCCAAACGCTGCCGCACGGGCGCAGCCATTACTACGCCCGGTTAAAGGAAGCATTAGCGGTTCGATAACGGAGCTTCGCTAACGCTCGGGAGCACGGTTGCAATTTGCGTACAATCCGCTTGCGGAGCGGGCGAGGGTAGCCTCCAAATCGTGCACCGGCCAAGGGTCACCGCGACGGTCCGGACGCTTAGGGGAGTAGCTTTGACATGGACAGGTTTGCGCGCGCGCTCCTCTCAAGCGGCATCGTCGCCCTGTTTGCCGTTGCCGCCGCTTTCGCCACTTCCCGCGCCCAAGAGTCCGGCGCCAACAGCTTCGATCCTTCGGTCCGGCCTTCCTTCGCCGAACCCGTGACGCTCGCGAGCAAGGACGGCGTACTCGAGGTCCGACTGATCGCCCGGCAGGACGAGGCGCGCCTCGACACCGTTGCCGTGCCGGTCAAGAACTTTCTGCTGTTCGGTTACGAGCTGATCCGCGGAACCGCTTCCAACGGACAGAGCTCGGGCCGGAACATGTATCCCGCGCCGACGCTCCAGGTGTTTCCCGGCGAGACGCTCATCGTCCATCTCGACAACGCGCTGACCGGCCTCACCATCCGCGACTTCTTCGATCCGGCCTACACCGCCAAGGGCGAGGAGGTGCCGCTCTATCCCTCGCAGATGGCCGCTTCGCCCGTCAACCTTCACGTTCACGGCGTCCACGTCAGTCCCAAGGGAAACGGCGACAACGTGATGCTGCACATTCCGGACGGCAGGTCGAACACCTTCATCTACAACATCCCCAAGAGCATGCCGCAGGGCGCCTATTGGTATCACCCGCATCTGCACACGCTCACGGCGGCGCATGTCTATTACGGCTTGGCCGGGTTGCTCGCGATCGGGCGCACCGACGGGAATTTGCCCCTGGTCACCAAGAATGCGCTCCCGATCCGCAACATGGTTCTGCAATATAATTACGTGTTCAACCGTGCGGATAGCGGCGCGCAACTCAACAATTACACCTGGTCGCAATGGGTGAGCACGATCAAGCCGCCCCAGGGCGATGAGCTCGCCAAGGGAACCTACCGCCCGCTGCTTGCGCCGGTGAATTTCCTCGAAACCAAGAAGGGAACGCAGTTTTCCACCATCTGGTATTCGGGGCCGTTGTCGATCCGCAACGAGCGCGGGCGGTTCGAGTTCATCCCGAGCAACCTCCAGCGCTTCACCCCGTTCGCCGGCAACGACGCCAAGACGATCCCGGCCGACCCGGACTTGCCCGACTACAAGCGCGATGTGCAATTCACCGTGAACGGCTGGTTCCAGCCCGTCGTCGCCAGCAAGGCCGGTCAGACCGAAATCTGGGTGCTCGCCAATGTCAGCGACATTGCCTACATGCCGGTGCAGCTGACCGAGACGGCGACCGGCAACCATCCCAAGTTCGCCATCGTCGGGCAGGACGGGGTGCCTTACACCCACGTGCAACACCCCATCTTCGAGAACGGGACCAGGCTGCTCATTCCGCCGGCGACCCGCTACGCCATCGCCGTCACCATGCCGGCGCAAGGCGACCTCATTCTCGAAATGCCGCCGCGCGGCGGCGGCGCCTCCACCATCAGCGCCCCCGGCGTGCTCTACACCAATGACGGCACCGAGAATCCCCCCGCCGTGCTCGGCAGCTTGAGCGTGCTTCCCGACGCCGTGAGCTATTACGACGGATTTTTCGTCTCGCCGACGCAAATCCTCGCCAGGGCAACGACCTCGGGCGGCGAGGGCGTGACGGTCGAGTTCAAGCAAGGGCAGAAGCTCGACGCCTATACCGTGTTCGAGGACATTTCGCGGGTCAGCCCCGACGTGACGCGCGATCTCCTCATCTCGGGCGGCTTCCTCAACAGTCTTGCCAACATCAACGATGCCAAGTCGTTCGAATATGTGTTCGAAGGCATTGGCTTTCCCAGCGCGCCGCTGCTCCAGCCGCGGCTCGGCTCGATCGAAGAGTGGAGGTTCCTCAACAACAATAACGACGAGCACCCGATCCACATTCACGTCAACGACTTCCAGGTCACGTATTATCTGGACCCCACCAGGGGCATCGAGACCGGGCCCGAGATGTGGGCGGTGGACAACGCCAACGTGCCCGCGCCCGTTCTCGGTCCGGAGGAGTCCGTCATCCAACAAGGCGCCCTCAATCTGCGCATGAAGTTCGACGACTTCATCGGGATTTTCGTCATGCATTGTCATCGCCTCAACCACGAGGACAACGGGCTGATGATGATGGTCAACGTCATCCCGGCGGTATCGACCTACGCGGTTGTCGTCCCGGGATCGAAGGACCAGGCGGCGCAAGTGAAGGTCTATGATGCCAATGGCGACAAGCTCGTCGCCACGGTCACACCCTTCCCCGGTTTCGAGGGAACGGCGAGTGCGACGATGGGCGACGTCGATGACGACGGCGTCTACGACCTCGTCGTGGGTGCGGGTAAGGGCCATGCCCCGGAGGTCGTCGCCTATTCGGGTAAGGCCGACGGGGACAAGGGGCCGTTCGCGACCGAGCTTGCCCGGTTCGAGGCGTTCGATTCCGCCGCGCAAGGCGGGGTCAGCGTCGCTGCCTCGCAGATCGACGGCTCGAGCGCCGACAACATCATCGTCGGCTCTGGCCCCGGCAGCCCGAACGAAGTCAAAGTGTTCCGCTCGGATTTTTCCTCCCAATCGGGCAAAGCGCCGACGCTGTTCTCCTCCTTCAGCCCCTATCTCGACGACAAGAACGGGGTCAATGTCGCCTCGGGCTTCGTTGATTTCTCGACCGGCCGCTACAGCATCATCACCGCTCCCGGCGAGGGCAGCGTGGCTCAGGTGAAGGTCTTCGCCTTTCCGCTGATGCCGGCGATCGGTGAGAAGAGGAAGCAAGGCGAGGGCGCCGACCAGTGCGAGCCGGGCGACAAAAAGCCGGTGGTGACGAACGCCTTCATGCCCTTCGGCATGGACTATCGCGGCGGCCTTTCGCTTGCGACCGGCTGGCTCACCGGGCCGCTCGGCGGGGCGGAGACCATCGTCACCGGCCAGCTCGCCGATCCCGGCGAGGTCAAAGTCTATTCGAGCGGCTCGCGGCTCGACGGAGGCCCGCAAACCTATTTGGCGCGCGCCGATCAGATGCCCACCGCCACGTTCAAGGAGGTCGCGTCCTTCAGGCCGTTCGACGGCGGCGCCGGCGTGAGCGTGGCGACAACGAGCACGACCACGGGCGGCGACCTTCTCGTGAGCGGGATGGCGGCAGGCGGCGGGGAGGCGCAAGTCCGGAAGTTCGCGTTGGTCAGGCCTCATCCCGAAGCCGTCAGGCTCGATGCGAAAGAGCTCGGCACGGTCGCCTCCGCGGCGAGCGCGGAGCCAAGCGCCCTCGGCGGCGATTGAGCGCATCGTGAGCGACGAGCCCTCGACGCTTCTCATTTGCGCCCGCATCAGCCCGGGCCGCGAGCAGGCCTTCGGGCAGTGGCAGGTCGGTTGGCAAACGGCAGCGCTTGCCGCGGACGCGCTTTCGGTCGAGTTGTGGCCCGCTGCCCCGCCCGATCAACTGGAAACGGTCGTCACCGCGCGGTTCCCCTCGATCGAGCACTTGCAGCAATGGCGGCGTGGCGAGGCGCACAGGACGCTCATCGATCGGGTCACACCGCTCGTCGAAGGCGGAATGGTGTTCCAGCTCGTTGGCCAGGCGGCGGTCGATTATGCCGTGCGCCATGGCGTCACCATGGTGATGGTGACCGACATCAAGCCCGGCAAGGAGGCGCACTATCGCGCCTGGGCCGATCGCATCGCCAAGCTTCAGGCAACCTTTCCCGGCTATATCGGCTCGTTCGTCCAGCCGCCGCAAGGGAACGAGACCGGCTGGACCACGGTGTTGCGCTTCGATTCGGCGGCACATCTCGACAACTGGCTCAAGTCCGAAGCGCGCGCGGCGATGGTCGCGGAGAGCAAAGACCTGGTGCAGGGCTTCCACGCACAACGCGTGGACACGGCGTTCCCGGGCTGGGTCCCGACCGATCCCGCGACGGGACGGCCGCCCAACCGCTGGAAAACCGCCGGGCTCATTCTGCTCACGCTGTTTCCGCTCGTCATGCTGGAGTTGCGCTTTCTCAATCCGCATCTCCATGGGCTCAATCCGGCGGTCGGAACCTTCATCGGCAATGTGATAACGGTCGCCCTTACGACCTGGCCGCTGATACCGCTTGCCGTTTGGGCCTTCCATCCCTGGCTGTTCCCGGAGAACCAGCCGCGCTGGTTGGTAGCGGTCATGCCGCTCCTCCTCGTGCTCGCCTATCTGATCGAGATCGCGGTGTTCTGGAATCTGATGGGGTGAGGCGCCTTAGGCGTCGGGTCCCGCTTGCGTGGCGAGACGCGCAAGGTCGGCCGGCGTATCGATATCGGCGAAGATGCCATCGGAGATGGTCTCGACTTCCGTGACTCGCTCGCGATGGATTTCGAGCAAGCGCTTGGCGCCGACATCGCCGCTGAGGCGCATCATTTCCGGAAAGTAGGCTCGGCCCCACAAGACCGGGTTGCCTATTCGGCCGCGACGTACCGGAACGCAGATGGAATTCCGGTCTTTGGCCGCGAAGGCCGCGATCAGGGCTTCGAGGTCGCCCGCTTCGATCAAAGGCATGTCGCCGAGAAGAATGAGCGCGCCGTCGCAATCGGCCGGCAGCGCCGCCAATCCGGCACGGAGTGAGGTGCTCAAGCCCAGGGCGAAATCCGGGTTGTGAACGCAAGTGACATCGAGGCCGTGCAAGGCTTCGACAATGTGCGGGGCCGCGAACCCGGTAACCACGACAATCGGCCGCGCCGCGCTTGCAAGCGCCGTCTCCGCCACGCGGGCGACGACCTTCCGCCCGCCGATCTCTTCGAGCAGCTTGTTACACGGCGCCATGCGGGACGAGCGTCCCGCCGCAAGGATGACGCCCGCGACCGTCATTAGCGACTCTTGCCGCGGGTCACGGCGGCAATTTCGGCGGCGATCGAGAGCGCGATCTCGGCCGCTCCTTGTGCGCCGATATCGAGGCCGATCGGCGCATGAATGCGGCCGATTGCGTCGCGTTCGACGCCCGCTTCGATCAGGCGCGTCACGCGGGACGCGTGCGTCGCCTTGCTGCCGAGCGCCCCGACATAGAACGCGTCTGATCGAAGCGCATGGATCAGGCAGGGATCGTCGATCTTGGGATCGTGGGTAAGCGCGATCAGCGCGGTGCGGGCATCGACACCGATCCCGGGCAGGGCCTCGTCGGGCCATTCGCGCAGGAGCTTGACGCCGCCGAACCGTTCCTCGGTGGCGAACGCCTGACGCGGATCGACAACGATCACGTCGTAGTCGAGCGCGCGCGCCATTGCGACGAGCGGTTGAGCGATATGGGTGGCGCCGGCGATGATGAGCCGTATGCTTGGGTTGAACACATCGATGAAAACGTCGCCGTATTCGCCCGCGCCGACGAGACATTTGTCGCGGCGAAACGCCTCTTGCAGGAACGGCACCAAGCTTGGCGTCACGTCCGCGGGCGAGCGAGCCAAGCGCCGCGCGCCGGTCGCAAGATCCGTCAAGAGCGCAACCGGCCGGCGCGCCGCTATGTCGCCGGCGAGAGATTGCAGCATCTGATCCGCGTCACCGCCCGCGAGGCTGCCGACATGGATGCGGATGGCGCCGCCGCAGGCGAGCCCCACGCTCCATGCCGTCTTGTCCTCGACGCCGAATTCGAGCGTCTTGGGCGCGCCGCTTGCGATCACGTCGGCGGCCTCGGCGATCACTTCGGCCTCGACGCATCCGCCCGAGACCGAGCCCATGAAATTGCCGTCCGCATCGATCAGGAGCAGGCTGCCGACGGGTTGCGGCGCGGAGCCCCAAGTCTGAATGACAGTGGCAAGCGCGAGCCGCCGGCCCATGCGCTGCCAGTCAAGCGCCTTCGCGATCAGGGAGGGGTCCGGTGCGCTCATGTCGTTCGCTTATGGGCTTTCGAAAGCAATGATTAGCCTATCAACAGTAATACCGTGGCGGGCGCTACCCAGCTCCTCCTAAATCGGGCATTGTTGCGCGCCGCGATGTGGACGCCAAGGCCATGAACCTGAACACGATTGTCGAGGTCAAGCGCCCCACCTCCGAGGGAGACATTCCGTCCTGGCGCGACGGCTATGCCTGGCTTGCCGGCGGCACCTGGCTCTACTCCACGCCGCAACTCGCGACCCATACCCTGATCGATCTCGAGACGCTGCGATGGCCGTCGCTCACGGCGTCCGCCGCCGGACTCGAGATCGGCGCAACTTGCACCATTGCCGAACTCGAGCACTTCGAGGCGCCGGCCGACTGGACCGCGGCGCCGCTGCTCAAGCTCTGCTGCCACGCGCTTCTGATGTCGTTCAAGATCTACAATGCCGCGACGGTCGGCGGCAACATTTGCATGTCGCTGCCTGCGGGCGCGATGGTCTCGCTTACGACCGCGCTCGAGGCGACCTACACGCTTTGGCCGCAAAGCGGGAAGAAGCGGAGTGTCGCCGCGCTCGATTTCGTCACCGGCAATCATAAGAACGTGCTGGCGCAAGGCGAACTTCTCCGCAGCATCCATCTTCCGGCGAGCGCGCTTCGCAAGCGCTTCGCCTTCCGCCGCTCCTCGCTCACCCATCTCGGCCGCTCGGCCGCGCTCCTGGTCGGAACGCGGGCGCCGAGCGAAGCGGGATTCCTGCTCACCGTCACGGCGGCGACGTCTCGGCCGATGCAGCTCAAATTCGACCGCTTCCCCTCGGAGGAGACTTTGCGCCAAGCCATCGACAAGACGATCAAGGACGCGGATTGGTTCGACGACGTGCACGGCTCGGCCGCCTACAAGCGCCACCTGACCTACTACTACGCCGAACAAATCCGCGGCGAGCTCGCCTGAGATGAACCTCACCGTCAACGGCAAAAAACTTTCGGCCGAACCGGCGCCGGGTCAATGCCTCAGGACGTTCTTGCGCGAGCAGGGCTGGTTCGGGGTCAAGAAAGGCTGCGACCAGGGCGATTGCGGCGCTTGCACCGTGTGGCTCGACGGCGTGCCCTTCCATAGCTGCCTCGTCCCCGCCTATCGCGCCGAGAACCGCGCCGTCACGACCATCGAGGGACTGGCCGGGGACGGCAGCCTGCATCCCATGCAGCAGGCGTTCCTCGACGCACAGGCCTTTCAATGCGGCTTTTGCGCCGCCGGCATGATCATGACCGCGGCGACCCTCGACAACAACGCGCGCGAGGAGCTGCCCCGCATGCTGAAGGGCAATCTTTGCCGCTGCACCGGCTACCACAGCATCGACGATGCGCTGCACGGCATCGTCAATGTCGAGGAGCAGGGGACGAGCGCCGCTTGCGGCGCAAGCTTGCCCAATCCGTTCGCCAAGCAGATCGTGACCGGCAAGGCGCGCTACACGCTCGACGTGCCGGTGGAAAACGCGCTGCATCTCAAAGTGCTGCGCTCGCCGCATGCCCATGCGCGCATCGCCTCGATCAAGCGCGACAAGGCGCTTGCCGTGCCGGGCGTGGTCGCCGTCTTCACGTCCGAAGACGTGCCACGCAAGCTCTACTCCACGGCGACCCACGAAGATCACCTCGTCGATCCCGACGATACCTATATGCTCGACGATATCGTGCGTTTCGTCGGCCAGCGGGTCGCCGCAATCGTCGCCGAGACGGAAGGGGCGGCGGAGGAGGGATGCCGCTTGCTCGAGGTCGAATACGAACCTCTTCCGGCCGTGTTCGACCCCGAGCTTGCCATGGAGCCGAACGCGCCGATCGTGCATGAAAAGAAGAGCGTGGCCCACCGCGACAATATCTATGTCGATATTCATGGCGAGCTCGGCGATGTCGCGCAGGGCTTCAGGCAAGCCGACGCCGTCCACGAGATGACCTACACGACCTCCCGCGCCCAGCACGTGCATCTCGAAACGCACGCCTCGATTGCCTGGCGCACGGAAGACGGCCGGCTCCATGTCCGCACAAGCTCGCAAGCGCCGTTCATCGCCAAGCAGAAGCTTTGCTATCTCTTCGGCTTGTTCGACCGCGACGTGCACGTTTTCACCGAACGCATCGGCGGCGGCTTCGGCGCAAAGCAGGAGATGCTTTCGGAGGACCTGTGCGCGCTCGCTACGCTGGTGACCGGGCGGCCGGTCATGTGGGAGTTCACCCGCCAGGAAGAGTTCATCGGCGCGACCACGCGCCACCCGATGATTGTGCATGTGAAGCTCGGCGCCAAGAAGGACGGCACACTCACCGCGATCCAAGTCCGCGTCGTGTCGAACACGGGCGCCTACGGCAATCACGGCGGCGAAACGCTGGCCGCGGCGCTGGGCAGCCCGATCGCCTCTTATCGCTGCCCCAACAAGAAGGCCGACGGTTTCGCCGTCTATACCAACATGGTTCCCGCCGGCGGATTCAGGGGCTACGGCGCGTCGCAAACCACGTTCGCGCTCGAATGCGCCATGGACGACCTCGCCCGTCTCCTTGGCCTCGATCCCTTCACCATCAGGCGCATCAACAAGGTGCGCGCGACCGACCGCATCGAATCGATCTGGCGGGAAACTTCGGATGTGAAGTTCGGGAGCTACGGCATCGATCAATGCCTCGACGTGGTGGAACAGGCGCTGAAGAGCGGCCGCGGTCTGCCCAAGCCCGATGGCGACGATTGGCTCGAGGGCACCGGCATCGCGGTCGCCATGCTCGATTCGGGGCCGCCCACCGAGCACCGCTCGGGCGCCGAGATGCGGCTCTTGCCCGACGGGAGCTACCACCTTGCCGTCGGATCGACCGAGATGGGCAACGGTTCTTCGACGTCTCACCGCCAGATTGCCGCGACCGTGCTTAATACGGCGGCGGGCCGGATCGACCTCGTCAACGGCGACACCGACAAGACCCCATACGACACCGGCACGTTTGCCAGCACCGGGACCGTCGTCGCAGGCCAGGCGGTGGAGAAGGCCGCTACCGCGCTCCGCGACATGATCCTCGAATATGCCAGCCGCTATTCGGGCCGCGCGCTCGCCGATTGCCGTCTCGAGCGCGACGCCGTCGTTTGCGGCAACAAGACGTTTCCGCTTGCCGAGCTATACGCGCAAGGCACCGCCAAGGGCGACCGCTTCGACGTCGTCCGCAAGGCCTACCTCTCACCGCGTTCGGTCGGCTTCAACGTTCAGGGCGTTCGCCTCGCGGTTCATCGCATCACGGGCGAGGTCATGCCGTTGCAGAGCGTGCACGCCGCCGATATCGGCAAAACGATCAACCCGATGCAGTGCCGCGGGCAGATCGACGGTGCCGTCGCCATGGGCTTCGGCTGGGCGCTCTACGAGAAGATGGTGTTCGATGCGACCGGCGCCATGGTCAACCCGGCGCTTCGCGACTATCGCATCCCGGCTTTCGCCGACGTTCCCCGCAATGAAATCTATTTCGCCGACACCTGCGACAGCATCGGGCCCCTGGGAGCGAAAGCGCAAGGCGAATGCGCCATCAATTGCGTGGCGCCGGCCATCGCCAACGCGGTCGCCGACGCGACTGGCGTGCGCTTCCCCGATCTTCCTCTCACCCCCGACCGCATCTTCAGCAAGCTCGCACCGCGCACATAATAACGGCGGTCGCGGAGCTCGGCCCCGCAACCGCCGGCTTGCGCCTCACTCTCTGGCTTAGATGTTGTTCAGCCAGCTATCGACCTGCTTCTCGGCTTCGTCTTTGGCGATGCCGTATCTCTCCTGAATCTTACCCACGAGCTGCACGCGCCTTCCTTCGACCTGCTGGAGGTCGTCGTCGGTGAGTTTGCCCCATTGCTGCTTCACCTTACCGGTGAACTGCTTCCAGTTGCCTTCGATGCGATCCCAGTTCATCACGCGAACTCCTGTTGGTTGAGGGCAGGCTTTCAGCGCTGTCGGCGCAAGCCTAGTGAGTAACCAACGTCCCGCTCGGCGCGAAGTTCCCTGCGCTCAGACTGCGGTGAAGCAATTATCGACGAAAAGATGTGCTCCGTTGACGAAGCTCGACTCGTCGCTGGCGAGAAACAGCGCCGCGCGCGCCACTTCCTCCGGCTCGCAAATGCGTCCCTGCTGCACGGCGAGCGCGGCATCGGACATGTCCACGCCGAGAGCATTCAGCGCTTCGACCTCGCGCAGGCCATGCGGCGTGCGCACGAAGCCGGGGCAGACGGCGTTACAGCGGATGTTCTGGTCGCGAAACTCGACCGCGATCGAGCGTGCGAACATGTGACAGGCGCCCTTGGACGCGTTGTACACGACCTCGCGCGGCGTGGCGGCGATGGCCGAGATCGAAGAGGTACAGACGATCGAGCCGCCGCCCGCGGCGATCATCCCCGGCAGCACCGCCTTGGTCATGAGGAACATGCTGGTGACGTTGACCGCCATCAGCCAGTCCCACTCGGCGAGCGTGGTCTCGAGGAACGGCTTGATGACGATCGAGCCCGCGTGATTGAACAGCACGTTCGGCGCACCGAGCGCCGCCGTCACCGCGGCGACCGCCGCGTTGACCTGATCCTCGTGAGCGACGTCGGCCGCGGCAAACATGGCGGTCCCGCCCGCGCGCTCGATCTCGGCGACCACGGCGCGGCCTGCCTCCTCGTTCCGGTCGACAACGCCGACCTTGGCGCCCTCGGCTGCAAACAGGAGCGACGAAGCGCCGCCCATGCCGGTTGCGCCGCCTGAGATCAATGCGATCTTTCCTGCCAATCTGCCGGGCATGTATTTTCATCCTTCTTCTCAGAAACCGCTT
>DATEMT010000043.1:0-10902 GCA_035275445.1 Methyloceanibacter sp.
ATTCCGATACGCGCGCCGCCGAGGCGGAGTTGCGCGAGTCGCTCGGGCTCGACGTCGAGATCCGCAAAGGCAAGGGCGAGAAAGGCGAGCTTCGCGTCCGCTACACGACGCTCGAACAGCTCGAGGAGATCCGTCACCGGCTGCTCCGCCGCCGCTGATCTTTCCCTCGCCCGCAAGAAGGCTCACGCCACCGCGAGGAACTCTTCGGCGCGGAACAACGACGTGAACGGAATTCCGGCCTTGGCATAGAGATCGGCCGCGCCCTCGCCGCGATCGAGGATCGCAAGCACGAGCGCAACCTTGGCGCCGGCTTCTTCCACCGCCCTGACCGCATCCATCGCCGATCCGCCGGTCGTGGTCACGTCCTCGAGGATAATGACGGTCTTGCCGGCGATATCGGCGCCGTCCACACGCTTCTTGGTGCCGTGATCCTTGACCGCCTTGCGCACGAAGAAGCCGGGCAGGCGTCGGCCGAAATCGGGGCTCCGCATCGCCACAGGGGCGATGAGCGGCACCGCGCCCATCTCCAACCCGCCGACGCAGTCTGCCTTAACATCATGTATTTCCTGAAGAATTAGCTCGACCATGAGGGCGACGCCATCGGGATCGAGCATCGCCGGCTTCATGTCGAAATAGAAATCACTCTCGCGCCCGGAAGCGAGCACGATGCGGCCCCGCCGGAACGCGCGCTCCTTCAGCAGCAGAAAAAGCTCGTTCCGCAAATCGGCAGATCTGTCGCGCTTGCTCATGTTCGAAGCCTCGTTCGCCCGCGACATGCTTACGGGCGCCTTGCGCCGTCGTCAAACCTTCGAGGTGAGCGCAAGTACGAGCCGCTCGGCGAAGGCGCTTTCGAGATCGGGCGAACGCCGCGAACGCCGCACCGCCTCCTGGATCAGCGGCAGCGCTTTCGCCAAGCGCGTGGCGCCCCATTTGCGCGATCGCAACATGAAGGCTTCCTCGCGCGTGCGCGGACGCGGCGGCGGCCTCAACGAACGGAGCGCCTCGTCGGCCGTTCGCCCGCTCGCCACCGAAGCGGCCACGCGATGGAGTTGGGTGAAATGCCGGCCGAGCGCCGAGAGCGCCGAGCCCTTGTCGGTGCCGGCGGCGACGAGACGTTGCAGCTCCGACAGCGCGGCTCTAGCGTCGCCACCGCTGGTCGCATAGACGAAATTATCGAGCGCCGTCTCGGCCGCGTCGCCGACGATCGCCTCGATGTCGTCGTGGCTCACCGCGCCTTTCCCGCTTGCATAGAGCGCGAGCTTCACGACCTCCGATCGCGACAGGGCCTGGTCGGCGCCCAGCCGCGTCATCAGGTAGTCTCGGGTCTCGCGGTCGATGGCGAGGCCGGCGTCGGCAAGCTCCGATTCGATCATGTGCGAAAGGTCGCGCGCGTCGCTGTAGCAGGGCAGCGCGGCCGCGGTCTTGCTCGCCTCGAACGCTTTACGCAAGCCCGAGTCGGGACGGAGGTTGCCCGCCTCGACGATCAGGAAGTTGGCGAAATCCTCCGCGAGCAAGGCCTTGAGCGCCGGCACGTCGAGCTTGGCCCCCGCCATGACCCGCACCACGCTCTTCGCCGCGAACATGGGAATGGTCCTGAGTTCGACCTCGAGTCGCGCCGGGTCTTCGCCGAAATCGCGGTCGTCGAGGCGCACGATCTCGGTCTCGCCCTGCTCCTTGCGCGCGAAGACTTTCGTCAGCGCGTCGGCGCGCTCGGCCACGAGACCGGTGTCGGGTCCGTAGACGAGCACGGCGCGGCACTCGGGCTTCGGCGTCTTGAGGAAGCTCGCGACGGCTGACGATTTATAGGCGACCATGCGGGCGTGATGCGGCTGCGACGAGACGCGGATGGCGGTGGCGAAAGCCTAGGCGGCGTTGCTGAGATGCGCCGCGATTTGGACCCTGATGCTCTCGGACACGGTGCGGGCGGCGCGGTTCTCGGCGTCGTAGCGCGCGCGCACATTGGCGAAGATTTCCTGGAAGCGATTGTAGGGCGCCCGCGAGATGGCCTTGCCTTGGTAGATCACCGCGTTCGTGGCCGAGTCGATGAGTTTGAAGGTCGCGTCGAGCTGATAGACCTGACCGGTCGCATCGCCGGTGATCTGCACCAGTTGATCGGTCACGCTTTCCTTGATGGTGATGTTGAGCCGGTAGCGGGTCGGGCCGGGGATCCCGCCGCCCGTGCTGGCGAAGATCAGCTCGTTGCGGAGCTTCTGTCCGACGCGGCCCGGGATCGGAGTGATGTCCACCCCTTTCATGACCTCGGCGAGCCTTGCGCCGCTTGCCGTGTTCCCCCCGTAAAGAGGCTGGAAGCCGCAGCCGGCCAGCGCCAGGGCTGAAAGCCCGGCGAAAAGCGAAGCAATAAGGGCAGCGCTACGCCACCACATTGACGATCCTCTGCGGTACGACCACGATCTTCTTGATTTTGCGTCCCCCGACGGCGCGAACCACATTTTCGAGCTTTAGCGCCGCTGCTTCAATATCTTCCTTTGCGGCGTCCCGCGCAATCGTCAATTCGTCCCGTCTTTTACCGTTGACTTGGACCGCAATTGTGACGGTTTCCTCCAGCAAAAGGGCCGATTCCGGGGTCGGCCAAGGGTGTTCGGCCAGGAGGGTTTTGTGGCCGAGCGCGGCCCAGCACTCCTCCGCGAGATGGGGGACCATCGGGGAGGCGATTCGCGCCAGAAGCTCGGCCGCCTCGCGCAAGGCGTAAGCCATGTCGGGAGAAGGGTGTGGTCCGGCGCTCTGCAAGCTCAAGGAGAGCGCGTTGGCGAGTTCGTAGATCTGGGCGACGGCGGTATTGAAGCGGAGCTTCTCGATCGCAGCGGTTACGGCGGCCGTGCTGCGATGGGCGGCGCGGCGGAGCGCCTCGGCCTCGGCACCGAAGCCTTGCGGCTTCGCCGCCGCCTTGGTCTTGGCCGCGACCTCGTGCACGAGCCGCCACACCCTCTGGAGGAAGCGGTGCGCGCCCTCCACCCCGCCCGCCGACCATTCGATGTCGCGCTCGGGCGGCGTGTCCGACAGCATGAACCAACGCGCCGTGTCGGCACCGTAAGCGGCAATGATGGTCTCGGGATCGACCACGTTCTTCTTCGACTTCGACATCGATTCGATGGCGCCGACGACGATGGGTTCGCCCGTCTTGGCATGAACCGCGCTGCCGCCCTCTTTGCGCACCTCTTCCGGCAGCAGCCATTTTCCGTGTACGTCCTTATAGGTCTCGTGCGTCACCATGCCTTGGGTGAAGAGTCCGCGGAACGGTTCGTCGATGAGGGCGTGACCGGTCTTGTGCATGGCGCGGGTGAAGAAGCGCGCGTAGAGGAGATGCAGGATCGCGTGCTCGACGCCGCCGATATATTGATCGACCGGAAGCCAGTAACCGGTCGCCGCGATGTCGGTCGGCTCGGTGGATTTCGGGGCGCAGAAGCGCGCGAAGTACCACGACGAATCGACGAACGTATCCATCGTGTCGGTTTCGCGCGTCGCCTTGCCGCCGCATTGTGGGCACGTCACGCGGCTCCAGGTCGGATGATGGTCGAGCGGATTGCCTGGCCGGTCGAAGCTCACGTCGTCGGGAAGCTTGACGGGAAGGTCGCTCTCGGGCACCGGCACGATGCCGCATGACGGACAGTGGATCATCGGGATCGGGCAGCCCCAATAACGCTGGCGCGAAATGCCCCAGTCGCGCAGGCGGTACTGCACCTGGCGCGCGGCGGCAGCCTTGCCCTTGAGCTTGGTCTTGACGAGACGGTCGGCGACGGCCTCCTTGGCGGCGGCGACGTCAAGGCCGTCGAGGAAGCCCGAATTGATCATGGTCCCGTCGCCGGTATAGGCCGCATCGCCGATCGTAAATGTCTTGGCATCTTCGCCCGGCGGCAGCACCACGGGAATGACGGGAAGCCCGTAAGCGCGCGCGAATTCGAGGTCGCGCTGATCGTGCGCGGGACAGCCGAACACGGCGCCGGTGCCGTACTCCATGAGAATGAAATTGGCGATGAAGACGGGAAGTGTGGCGCCTTCGATCAAGGGGTGGCGCACGCGCAAGGCCGTGTCGAGACCCTTCTTCTCCAGCGTCTCGAGCGCGGCTGCGCTTGTGCCGTGATGGTGGCACTCCTCGATGAAGGAGCGCGCCTCCGCGCTTCGTTCCGCGATCGTCTTGGCGAGGGGATGATCGGGCGAGATCGCGACGAAGCTTGCGCCGAACAGCGTGTCGGGACGCGTCGTAAACACCTCGATGATGTCGTGCCCATCGGGCGCCGAACCCGCCACGGCGAAACGAACCAGCAATCCCTCCGACCGGCCGATCCAGTTCGCCTGCATCAGCCGGACCTTGTCCGGCCAGCGCTCGAGCCGTTCGAGCGCCTGGAGCAGGTCCTCGGCATAGTCGGTGATCTTGAACACCCATTCCGGCTGCTCGCGCTGTTCGACGAGCGCGCCCGAGCGCCAGCCGCGCCCGTCGATCACCTGCTCGTTGGCGAGCACGGTCCGATCGACCGGGTCCCAGTTCACTTTGCGGGTCTTGCGATCGACGAGACCGGCTTTGAGCAGATCGAGAAAGAGGCGTTGCTGCTGGTGGTAGTAGTCGAGGTCGCAGGTCGCGAGCTCGCGCGTCCAATCGAGCGAAAGCCCCATGCTCTTGAGCTGGCCCCGCATCGCCGCAATGTTGTCGTAGGTCCATTTGGCGGGATGGACGCCGCGCTCGATGGCGGCGTTCTCGGCCGGCAGCCCGAAGGCGTCCCAGCCCATCGGATGCAGCACGTTATGGCCCTTGGCGCGCATGTAGCGGGCGACGACGTCGCCCATGGTGTAGTTCCGCACGTGGCCCATGTGGATGCGCCCGGACGGGTAAGGGAACATTTCCAGAACATAGTATTTCGGCCGGGTGTCGGCTTCGGAGGCGCGGAAAATGCCCCGCTCCTCCCAGGCCGCCTGCCAATGCTTCTCCCGTTTCGGCGCGTCGTAGCGTTCCGCCGCCATGGTCCTCGCTCGTCTTATCGTCAGCGCACGCGGAATGAACCAGAATGGCGAGAGCGGTCAAGTTACGCGCTCGCGCAAGCCTGTTAGATAGCAGTCATGGAACGAGGCTCCGCAAGCTCCCCCGTCTCCGAGCGGCTCGCGCTCGTGCGCCAGGAGATCGCGCTCGCGGCCGAGGCGGCCGGCCGCGACCCGCGCGAGATCGAGCTCATCGCGGTGACGAAGACGGTGGCGGCGCCCGTCATCGCCGAAGCGATCGCCGCCGGCCAGCGCAGTTTCGGCGAGAACCGCGTGCAGGAAGCGCATGGCAAATGGCCCGCGCTGAAACAGCGTTATCCCGGTATCGAGCTCCATCTCATCGGTCCGCTGCAAACCAACAAGGTGCGCGAGGCGGTCGCGCTGTTCGATGTCATCGAGACGCTCGACCGGCCGAAGCTCGCGCGCGCGCTTGCCGAAGAGATCATGCGCTCGGGCATGCGGCCGCGCGTCTTGGTTCAGGTCAATACCGGCGAGGAGCCGCAGAAGGCCGGAATCCCGCCTGGCGAGGCCGCGAGTTTCATTGCGCTCTGCCGCGAGACTTTCGCGCTCGCCATTGACGGGCTGATGTGCATTCCCCCGCTCGACGAGGAGCCCGCGATTCATTTCGCGCTTCTCGCCAACATTGCGCAAGAAACCGGCGTCAAGGAACTGAGCATGGGCATGAGCGGCGATTTCGCCCGCGCGATTGCCTTCGGCGCAACCTACGTCCGCATCGGCACGGCGATCTTCGGCCCGCGCGCCGGTTGACGTCAGCCGACCACGATCGCCGATCGCGGACTTAAAGCTGCGAGCAAACTTGCGAGGTCGCGGCGCGACAGCGCGATGCATCCGTCGGTCGGCGTGAAGCCCGGCCGGGCGAGGTGAACGAAGATGGCGCTGCCTCTTCCGCGCACCCGCGGGCGGTCGTTGTAGCCGAGCACGAGCACGAGATCGTAGAGGGTGTCGGCGCGCTTCAAGCCTTCGGCGCTTCGCCGCGACGGCAGCCGGACAAGACGGTTGTAGTTGGCGTCGGCGGGATCGTCGCACCAGCCGTCATGGTCGCGGATGGCGCGCACCGGAAGGCGGGTGCGCGGCCGGGGCCCCCGGTCGGCGCGATAGAGCACCTCGCGCACGGCAAAGCGGCCGCGCGGCGTTGCGCCGTCGCCTTCCCGCTTCAGCGCGCGGATGCCGGCGCGGCCGAGGGCCGCCCGCCTCACCTCACAGCCGAGCGCGACCCGCGCCTCGCTGCGATTTTTCGGCGCGCGCCGCACGAAGACCGGTAGAGATCGCTTGAGCCGCATGGTCCACTTGCCTTCTTTTGCGCCAGGCGCGGCCTTGTGACAGGCTTGTCCGGCGGCCTTGCCCCCCTTACAACTCCCGGACGAAAGTGAACAGGCCGGGGACGCCCATGAGCAACGCCCGCAAGATCCTCATCATCGACGATGACGACGAGCTTCGCGAGTCGTTGAGCGAGCAGCTCAGCCTGCATGAGGAGTTTGAGACGGTGCTTGCCCCGACCGCCTCGGAAGGGCTGAAGCAGGCGCGCAACGGCCACATCGACCTCGTCCTCCTCGACGTCGGCCTCCCCGACCTCGACGGGCGCGAAGCCTGCAAGCTGCTCCGCCGCGGCGGTTTCAAGGGCCCCGTCGTCATGCTCACGGCGCAGACCTCCGATGCCGACACCATCCTAGGGCTGGAATCGGGCGCCAACGACTACGTCACCAAACCGTTCCGCCTCGGCGTGTTGCTGGCGCGGGTGCGCGCGCAGCTCAGGCAGCACGAGCAGAGCGAGGACGCGGTCTTCGCCATCGGCCCCTACACGTTCAAGCCGGCCGCCAAGCTTTTGGTCGACGGCGCCGGTGCGAAAATCAGGCTCACCGAGAAAGAAACCTCGATCCTGAAATATCTCTATCGCGCCGGCGAGCGGGTCGTGACGCGCGAGGTGCTGTTGCACGAAGTGTGGGGCTATAACGCGGGCGTCACCACCCACACGCTCGAAACGCATATCTACCGCCTGCGGCAGAAGATCGAGAAAGATCCCTCCCAGGCCGAGCTTCTCATCACCGAGACCGGCGGCTACAAGCTCGTGCCGTGAGGCGCCGCAAGCGCTCAATCAATCGAAAAGTCGGCGATGACCGGCACGTGGTCGGAGGTGCGCTTCCAGTCGCGCGCCTTGTCCAGCACCGTCATCGATTGCGTGGCGCCGTCGAGAGACGGCGTCGTCCACATGTGGTCGAGGCGCCGGCCGCGATTTGAGGCGCGCCAGTCGCGATTGCGATAGCTCCACCAGGTGAACAGCTTTTCCTCGGCCGGAACGTGCCGGCGCATCACGTCGATCCAGCCGCGCGAGGCTTGAACGCGTTCGAGCCGCTCGACTTCGGCCGGCGTGTGACTCACCACTTTGAGGAGCTGCCGGTGCGACCACACATCGGTCGGGAGCGGCGCGACATTGAGATCGCCGACCAGGATCATGCGGGCGTTGCGTTTGCCGTCCATCGCCTCGAACCAGGCGGCAAGGGCCTCGAGGAAGTCGAGCTTGTGGCGGAAGCGGTGGTTGAGCGCGGGGTCGGGGATGTCGCCGCCTGCGGGCACATAGACATTGTGCAGGACGATCGGCGTTCGGCCCGCGCCGTCAATTGCGATTGCGACATGGCGCGCATGTCCTCGCCCGCAAATGTCGCGGCGCTCGTCAAGCGTGAAGGGCAGGCGCGAGAGCGTGGCGACGCCGTGATAGCCCTTCTGGCCCGCGACCGCGATATGAGGAAAGCCGAGCTTGCCGAGCTCGCGCGCCGGAAAACTCTCCTCGATGCATTTGATCTCTTGCAGGCAAAGGACATCGGGCTGGTGCGCCTTGACGAAGCGGCGGACGAGATCGAGCCGGAGCCTGACCGAGTTGATGTTCCAGGTGGCGAGGCGGAAGCGCATTGAGGCGCAAGGATCGGGGCGCGAAGCATGAAAAGCAACGCGGCGCTTGGGCCCGTCCACATGTCGCGAAGGCGGCCCTGGCGGCCAAAAAGGAAGAAGCCCCGGAGACGGGGGGACTCGGGGCTTCTCCGGTTCCGTATGGGGGGAACCTGTGGCGGGAGAGGGAAATCCCGCCACTGCAACCTAAATAGCCCGATCAGGTTCCGTTTCAATCCCCCGAAGTAGGTGGAAAGTATTGAAAGGCTTATAGGCAAAAGAAAAGGCGCCCAACCGCTGCGCGTGGTTGGGCGCCAGAAGCGCGTTTTCGCGCGCGTGCCGGGAGGGAAGCCGGCACGAGCGAACCACATCTTCGGCTAGACGGGGGGCACTACCGATGAAAAGCGATGTGGTCCGCTTCTAGGCACCAGACATAAGTAGATTTCGAATCGATTTCAACGCCAGCCCCTGGAAAAATTTAACACGACGTAAACGACGCGTTCTCTGGGCCTTAAAGTATTGATCTAGCACGACATTCATGCGCCGCGGCGGCGGTAAAATTGCCGTGAACCGGGTCTCGCCACCCTTAACGGAAGGGCTGGAACCCTTCTTTGGCGGTAAAGAAGTCGGAGGCGACCTTCCGGCCCGGGACGACGTCGCTGACAGTCACCCGCGTGGTCAGGTTTTGCGCGTCGGTGATGCTCCACTCCTTCAGTTGGAGGTCGGCGCCGTTCTGGAACACGAGCCTGATGCTGCCGGCAGCGTCGCCCGATTTGTCCTCGAGCGTCACGGCAAGCGTGCCGTCGGAACTCTCGACGCCGACGACCCGGGCGTCGCGCGCAAGATCGACGGCTTCCGACAGCAGCAATTTGAACGGCGTCGATCCGATCGGATATTTCTCGACCGTCTTCAGGTCGGAATCCTCGATGGCGAGATGGCTCCCGTCGGCGATGATGCGAAGCGCGCTCGGCGGCGCGTAGTCGAACCTGATCTTGCCCGGCCTCTGCACGTAGAAGCGCCCCGAGGATTGCTTGTTGGTGGCATCGACCTGCTCGAAGCTGCCTTGCAGATTGGTGATGTTGTTGAAATAGGCGTTGATGCGCTCGAGCGCCTTGGTCTGGTCCTCGCCGATGAGAGGCGTGGACTTTTGCGCTTCCTCGACCGCCGCTTCCCAGCCGGCGCCTTCATCGACTGTCGGCGGGACGATCTCTTGCGACGGCGGCGGCGCCTCGTTCGCGCCGGTCTGGTTGCCGGTCGGCGGCGCGATCGTATCCTCGGGCTCGGTCAGCCCCTTCGGGGCCGGGGGCGCGGCCGGCTTCGGCGCCGGCGGTGGCGTTTTGGCGACGCTGCTTCCGCCGTCCTGCGCCAGAGCGGCGCCCGACGACAGAAGAACGGCAAGCGGCAGCGCAAACAACAGCGCGGCGGCTCTGCGGCTAGTCATCTACCCCCCTCCGGCAAGCGGCGTGGCCCGAAATCGACCAGAACCGATAGATGATTCAGGCAAATCTGGTCAATCTAAGACAGTTCGTTTTTGGCCTCCGTCTGCCTTGGGGGCGGCAGGTTTTTGGCCATTTTCCTGGCATTTTATCGCGGACTTATGACGCCTGGTCCCTTCCTGTCGCACCGAACGCGTACCGAGTTCGGTCGAGCCGAAGGGGTCCTGCGGCCCGATATCTCTTCGCGTAGCTTTCAAGCACGACGGGACGAAAAAATCCTGGCGCTGGGCCGCGCCCATCGACAGCCATCAAGGACGCTTATGTCCGGCCCTTAATAGGGCCGTTCGGCATCGTCGCCGCCGACGAGGATTTCGCGTTTGCCGGCGTGATTGGCCGCGCCGATCAGGCCCTCTTTCTCCATGCGCTCGACCAGCGACGCGGCGCGGTTGTAGCCTATGCCGAGCCGCCGCTGGACATAGCTGGTCGAGGCCTTGCGATCGCGTAGGACGACGGCCACGGCCTGGTCGTAGAGGTCGTCGCCCGACGACCCGTACTCGCCGCCCTCGCCGTCCTCCTCGCCTCCGTCCGCCTCTTCTTCGTCGGTGATGGCGTCGAGATAGGCGGGCGATCCCTGCTTCTTCAGATGGCGCACCACTTTCTCCACCTCGTCGTCGGCGACGAAGGGCCCGTGCACGCGCATGATCCTGCCGCCGCCCGCCATGTAGAGCATGTCGCCTTGACCAAGCAGTTGTTCGGCGCCCTGCTCGCCGAGAATGGTGCGGCTGTCGATCTTCGAGGTGACCTGGAAGCTCACCCGCGTCGGGAAGTTCGCCTTGATCGTGCCGGTGATGACATCGACGCTCGGGCGCTGCGTCGCGGTGATGAGATGGATGCCGGCCGCGCGTGCCATCTGCGCCAGGCGCTGCACTGCCGCTTCGATGTCCTTGCCCGCGACCATCATCAGATCGGCCATCTCGTCCACGATCACCACGATGAAGGGCATGGGATCGTAATCCATCTCCTCCTGCTCGTAGATGGCGCGCCCGGTGGCGCGGTCGAAGCCGGTCTGCACCGTCCGGCTCAGAACTTCGCCCTTGGCCTCGGCCTGGAGGATGCGGGAATTGTAGCCCTTGATGTCGCGCACGCCCAATTTCGACATGCGCTTGTAGCGCTCCTCCATCTCGCGCACGGTCCATTTGAGCGCGACCACCGCCTTCTTCGGATCGGTGACCACCGGCGCGAGCAGATGCGGAATGCCGTCATAGACGGACAGCTCGAGCATCTTCGGATCGATCATGATGAATTTGCATTGCTCGGGCGACAGCCGGTAGAGCAACGACAGGATCATGGTGTTGATCCCGACCGATTTGCCCGAACCGGTGGTGCCGGCGATCAGCAGGTGCGGCATGCGCGCGAGATCGACGACGATCGGCTCGCCGCCGATATTCTTGCCGAGCGCGAGCGCGAGCCGCGCGTCCGTCCCCTCGAAGTCCGCCGCTTCGATCATTTCGCGCAGCACCACGATCTCGCGACGGTCGTTGGGAAGCTCGATGCCGATGGCGTTGCGCCCGGGAAC
>DATEMT010000044.1:0-2723 GCA_035275445.1 Methyloceanibacter sp.
TTGCCCTGCGGCAGCCGCTCCAAACTCTGCTCGATCAGCTTGAGGCTCTGCTCGATCTCGCGGGCGCGGATCCACAGTCTTGCATTGACGTCGCCGTCGTCACGCACCGGCACCTCGAACTTGAGGTCGCCGTAGGGCGCGTAGGCGACCGCTTTGCGCGCATCGAAGGCACGGCCCGAGGCGCGGCCGACATAACCGCCGGCGCCGAAAGCGCGCGCGAGCGTCGGCGCAAGATAGCCGGTGGTGACGGTACGATCCTGAAGGGTGGCGGTGCTGTCGTAGATTTCCAAGAGCTCGGGGAAGCGGCCGCGCACGGTCGCGATCAGTTCGCGCACCGCCTTTTCGCCGCCGGCAGCGATGTCATTGGCTACGCCCCCCGGCACGATGCGGTCCATCATCAAGCGATGGCCGAACGCAGCTTGCGCCGCGCGCAAGGTGCGCTCGCGCAGCATGCCGCATTCGATGTAGAGGAGCGAGAAGGACGCGTCGTTGCAGATGGCGCCGATGTCGCCGAAATGATTGGCCATGCGCTCGAGCTCGGCCATGATGGCACGCAAGAACACGGCGCGCGGCGGGACCTCGATCTCAAGCGCCGATTCGACCGCGTGGGCGAAGGCGAGCGCGTAAGCGACGGTGCTGTCGCCCGAGGTACGGCCCGCGAGCGCGGCACCCCTCTCGATGCTTGCCCCCGCCATCAGCCCTTCGATGCCCTTATGCACCCAGCCGAGGCGCTGCTCGAGCCGCGCCACGGCCTCGCCATTGGCGGTGAAGCGGAAATGTCCGGGCTCGATGATGCCGGCATGAACCGGGCCAACGGGAATCTGATGGAGGTTTTCGCCCTCGACCGGCAGGAAATCGTAAGCGCGGGCGCCGACGCGCGACGTCTTAGCCTTGCCGAGCGGGTGGGTCACGCCCCAGAAGCCGAGATCGAGCCAGGTGCGCGTGTCGGGCGAGCCTACCGCCTTGAGGCCGAACAGATCGCCGATCGTCCGCTCGAGCCTGCCGGCGGCCGGATGGAGCGCGGCGACCGAGGGAAACTTGCCGTCGCGGCTTTCGTGGGTGAACACACCGATCGCGCCCGACGGCTCCTCGATCAGAGCAAGATGGACGGCGTCCTTGTCGCCCCACAGGCCGAGCAATGTCGCGCGCGCCTCGACGAGCTCCTTGATGGCAAGCTTCCAGCCCTCGCCCGTCACGATCGCTCGCGGCCACGGCCTGTGAGCCTCCACTTTCTTTCCCGTCTTGGCGATGTCGGCGAGCGCGGTCATCGTGCTTTATCCCAGGAGCTTCGCCACCGCCTCGAACAGGGTGACGATCGCCGGCGGCAATGCGACGCCCGCGACAAGCACGAGCGCAAGATGGACGAACATCGGAACGTAGGAGCACTCCGCCTTGCGGCTCACGCCCTTGGGTTCGCCGAAGGCGATCGCGTTCAGCTGCAAGAATAGCGCGCCAACGGCGACGAGCAGGCCAAGCACGAGCGGGATAGCGAGCAGGGCGCGATTGGAAATCGTGGCGCTGACCAGCAGGAACTCGCTGGTGAAGAGGCCGAGCGGAGGCAAACCGGCAAGTGCTGCGACCCCGATCACGAGCCCCCAGCCGATCAAGGGATCGGTGCGGGTCAATCCGCCCATCTCGGCAATTTTCTGCGTGCCCTTCACTTGCGAAATATCGCCGACGGCGAAGAAGATGGCCGACTTGGTCAGCGAGTGCAGGATCATGTGCAACAGCCCGGCGAAATTGGCGAGTGGTCCGCCGAGCCCGAAGGCGAAGGTGACGAGGCCCATATGCTCGATCGAGGAATAGGCGAACAGCCGTTTGATGTCGCGCCGCCGGTAGAGCATGAACGCGCCGAACAGCAGCGAGACCAGCCCCATGGCGATCATCAGCGGTCCGGGCGCCAGCGCCTCCGGGTTGCCCGCCACCAGCATCTTGCAGCGGAGCAGCGCATAGAGCGCGACGTTGAGCAGCAGGCCGGACAGCACCGCGGTGATCGGCGTCGGGCCTTCGGCGTGCGCGTCGGGTAACCAGGCATGCAGCGGGAACAGGCCGACCTTGGTGCCGTATCCCAGCAGCAAGAACACGAAGGCGAGATTGAGCATGGCCGGATGCAACGAGGCGGCGTTGGCCACGAGGTCGGTCCACACCATGGCGTTGAGGCCGACGCCGATGGCTGGCTCGGCCGCCATATAGATCAAAATGGTGCCGAACAGGGCGAGCGCGATACCCACGGATGCGAGGATGAAATATTTCCATGCCGCCTCGATCGCGGCGTGGGTACGGTAGATGCCGACCATTACCACGGTGAGGAGCGTGGCAAGCTCGATGGCCACCCACAGCACGCCCATATTGTTGCTGAGCAGAGCGAGATTGAAGGCGAGCATCAGCGCCTGATAGAGCGCGTGATAGAACCGCAAGAAGGTGGGCGTCACCCGGCCGGTGTCCAGCTCGTAAGTGACATAGTTGGCGCTGAACACGCTGGTGGTGAAGCCGACGAAGGTGATCAGCACGATGAAGATGGTGTTGAAGTCGTCGACCAGCAGATAGGAGCCGGCCCGGTGCTGCGGCGCCCACAGCAAGCTCAGCGCGGCCAGCAAGGTCAGAAACGCGGCACCGGCATTGACATAGGCGCTCAGCCGGCTGCCCGGCAGGAGTGCGATCAGCACCGCCGCCGCAGCGGGGATCGCCAGCATGAGAATGACCGGGTCGAGGCTCATCCGTGC
>DATEMT010000045.1:0-3181 GCA_035275445.1 Methyloceanibacter sp.
AGGAAATCGCGACAAGCCTCAAGCTCGGCCTCGTCTATAAGAGCTCCTTCGACAAGGCGAACCGCACCAGTGCCGCGAGCGCGCGCGGGCTAGGACTCGACGCAGCGCTCCCCATCTTCGCCGAGATCAGAGAACGCGTCGGCCTTCCCGTCACGACCGACGTGCATGAAGCCGATCAATGCGCGGCCCTCGCCGAGGCGGTGGACATCCTGCAAATCCCGGCCTTCCTCTGCCGTCAGACCGATCTCCTGATTGCTGCCGCGCGCACCGGCAGGCCGGTCAATGTCAAGAAGGGCCAGTTCCTCGCGCCCTGGGACATGCGCAATGTCGTGGCGAAATTGCTCGCCGCCGGCAATCCCAACGTGCTCGTCACTGAGCGCGGCGTCTCTTTCGGCTACAACACGCTCGTCTCGGACATGCGCGCGCTTCCCATCCTTGCCGAGACCGGCGCGCCCGTGATCTTCGACGCCACCCATTCGGTGCAGCAGCCGGGAGGGCAGGGGACGGCGAGCGGCGGCGAGCGGCGTTTCGTGCCGGTGCTTGCCCGCGCGGCGGTCGCTGTCGGCGTCGCCGGCCTCTTCATCGAAACGCATCAGGACCCCGACCGCGCGCCGTCGGACGGTCCCAACATGCTGCCGCTTGGGGGCCTTAAGCCTCTGCTCGAGGAACTGATCGAGATCGATCGCCTGGCGAAGCGCCGCTAGCTCCTGCCGCGATAGGGCGGGACGCCTTGCTCGGGAATCCACACAGAATCGGGCGGCGTGCCGTATTGCCAGAACACGTCGATGGGAATGCCGCCGCGCGGATACCAATAGCCGCCGATCCTGAGCCAGGCGGGAGCGATCAGCTCGACCACGCGTTTGCCGACGGCGATGGTCGCGTCCTCGTGGAAGGCGCCGATGTTACGGAAGCTCGCGAGATAAAGCTTGAGCGATTTCGATTCGAGCAGGAAGGCGCGCGGCGCGTAATCGATGACGAAATGCGCGAAGTCGGGCTGGCCGGTGACGGGGCAGAGGCAGGTGAACTCCGGGCAGGTGAAGCGGGCGACATAGGCGGTGTCGGGATGCGGGTTCGGCACGCGCTCGAGCCTCGCCTCGGCGGGCGTCTTCGGCAACGGCGTCTTCGCGCCGAGTTGCTTGAGACCGGTGATCTTGCGCGCCATTGTTTTTACTCCGCCGCGAGCCGCGGACGCGGCCCGCGATAGATGCAGCCTTCATGGCATGAATCGCGCGCGACTTCGATCTCGGCGAGACCGGGCAGGCGGTTGTGCAGGCGATCCCACAGCCACGTGGCGATCCGTTCGAGCGTCGGTTGCGTCAGCCCTTCGACCTCGTTGAGGAGGTGGTGGTCGAGCGCTTCACGCACGTTGGCTATCGCGGCCTCGACGTCACCCAAATTCATGACAAGTCCGGTCTTGCCGTCGGGCTCGCCGTCGATCGTCACGCGCACCCTGAAGGAATGGCCGTGGACGCGCGCGTTAGGGTGCCCGGGGGGCGCCGAGGGCAGGAAATGGGCGGCCTCGAAGCCGAATTCTTTGTAGATCCGCATGGCAGTCGTTTAGGCGATTTTTCGCGCACCGACCAGGGCTTAGCGCAGGCCCAGCAGCTTATGGGTCTGCAAGCTCACGCGCCATTTGGGATGGGCCTCGGCGTAGGCGATTGCGGCGCGGAGATTGCCGGCGGTCTTGCCGCCCTGGTCCATCGGCTGGAGCAGGAAATGGGCGAAGGCGAGGTCCTCGAAGCTCTTTGGGTCGAGCGCGTCCTGCGGATAGACAAGCTTGAGCTCATCGCCCGAACGCTGGTTGAGCGGTGCCGCCCCTTTGGGGCTCACGCAGATCCAGTCGATGGCGCGCGGCACGGGCAACGTGCCGTTGGTCTCGATGGCGATTTCGAAGCTCTCCGCATGCAGCGCTGCGATGAGCGTGTCATCGACTTGCAGCATCGGCTCGCCGCCGGTCAGCACGACGTAAGGCCGCGTTCCTGAATTGCCGCGCCATGCGGCGCGGGCGGCGCGGGCGAGGGAAACGGCATCGGCGAACTTGCCGCCGCCCGGTCCGTCGGTGCCGACGAAATCGGTGTCGCAGAAATTGCACGCGGCCTCGGCGCGGTCCGCCTCGCGACCCGACCACAGGTTGCAGCCGGCGAAGCGGCAGAACACGGCGGGGCGGCCGGTCTGCATGCCTTCGCCCTGGAGCGTGTAATAGATTTCCTTGACCGCATACATGGGGCCGAACTTGGTCCCTAACCGCGCCGGGGGCAAGGGCGCCGGCTCAGCCTGATGCCATGCGAACCGGGCGCGAAGCCTGCCATTCGGCGAAACCCCGCGCGCGAAGCTCGCAGGCCGGACAGGCGCCGCAACCGTAGCCCCAAGCGTGGCGCTCCATCCGCGCGCCGCGATAGCAGCTATGGGTTTGCTCGATGACGAGATCGACAAAAGCCGCCCCACCGAGCCGTTCGGCGAGCGCCCAGGTCTCGGCCTTGGTGAGCCGCATCAGCGGCGTCTCGATGGTGAAGGAAATTTCGGTGCCGAGCCTAATCGCATCTTGCAGCGCGCGTAAGGTTGCGTCGCGGCAATCGGGATAGCCGGAAAAATCCGTCTCGCACATGCCGCCGACAAGGGTGGTGAGGCCGCGCCGGTAGCCGAGGGCCGCGGCATAGACGAAGAAGAGGAGATTGCGCCCCGGCACGAAAGTCGAGGGCAGTCCCGAGGCGAGCATGGTGATCTCGGCGTCGGACGTCAGCGCGGTTTCGCCGATGGCGCCGAAGCTTGAAATGTCGATGACGTGATCGGCCCCGAGCCGTGCGCCCCAGCGCGGGAAGTGGCGCGCGATCTCATCGCGGACGCGCTCACGGCATTCGAGCTCTACGCTATGACGCTGACCGTAATCGAAGCCGACCGTCTCGACCCTGTCATGGCGGTCGAGCGCCCAGCCGAGGCAAACCGTCGAATCCTGGCCGCCCGAGAAGAGCACCAGCGCCGCGCCTGACGCTGCCTCGGTCACAGGCTCTTGCCGTCAAACGGCGTGACGTTCAGCGCGCCGAGATCGATAGCGTCGAGACAGCGCACATTCACCGCGACCATCTCCTCCTGGTTGGCCCCCGTGCCGGTGCCGAACGCGCCGACCCCGCACGTCTTGCAGAACAGGTGATGGATTACTTGTTTGTTGAACTGATAGTCGGTG
>DATEMT010000046.1:0-5248 GCA_035275445.1 Methyloceanibacter sp.
CCCCCCGGATATTACGGTCCCTCCGGCGCCGCCCGCGCGCTCAACCTCATCACCGCCGGGTCGGCGCTCACCCCGATCGGCAAGATCGAAGGGTCGAGCGCGGTCAGCGGCTATGTCTTGAAGAAGCCGATGGCGCTCGAGCCCTGGTTCTATCTTGCCGCCGTCGCGCTCTTTCTCGCCGATATCATCGCCGTGCTCGTGCTGAGCGGCGGCTTGCGTTTCCGCCGCCGCGCCGTTGCCGCGAGCCTGACCATCCTCATCGCCGCAGCACTTCTGTCCTCCGCGCCGGCGCCTGTCCGCGCGCAGGCAACCGGCGAAGCGCCGGCCAGCCAAGCGCCTGCCGCTTCGACCGACGATTTCGCGAGCAAGGCGGCCCTGCATACAAGGCTCGCTTACGTCATCACCGGCGATCCCGAAATCGACCGCACGAGCGAGGAAGGCTTGACCGGATTGAGCAGGGTCTTGCGCGCGCGCACGGCGCTCGAGCCCGCCGAACCGGTGGGCGTCGATATCGACAAGGACGAACTCGCCTTCTTCCCGCTGCTCTATTGGCCCGTGCGCGAGGACGCGAGCCCGCTCTCCGACGCGACGCTCGCCAGGGTCGATGCCTTCATGAAGCAAGGCGGCCTCATCGTCTTCGACACGCGCGATCATGGCACGGGCGTTCCGGCCGACGGCGCACAAGGCGCGGCACTCACCCGCCTGATCGGCCAGCTCGACATTCCGCCTCTCGAGGCCGTGCCCGAGAGTCACGTCCTGACCAAGTCGTTCTACTTGATGCGAAGCTTTCCCGGACGATGGGACGGCGGCGCGCTCTGGGTCGAGGCCGAACCCGCCGACGAGGCCGAGCGCAGCGAGCGCTCGCGCCGCACCGATGGCGTCAGCTCGATCATCATCACCTCCAACGACCTGGCCGGGGCCTGGGCGCTCGACGAAGGCAACCGGCCGATCTATCCGGCCGTTCCCGGCGGCGAGGTTCAGCGCGAGATGGCGTTCCGTGCCGGTGTCAACATCGTGATGTACGCGCTCACCGGCAACTACAAGGCCGACCAGGTGCACGTCCCTGCCCTGCTCGAGCGCTTGGGAGAGTGACGCCATGAGCTGGTCGATCGAGTTCATGCCGTTCGTAAGTTGGCCCGTCTTGTGGGGACTGGCCGCGCTCGGCGCCGTTCTGCTCGCGGTCCTGTTCTGGCGTTTGCGCCGCGGCGCCGTGCTGCGCCTCATCAGCTATGCGCTTTTGCTGCTCGCTATCGCCAACCCACAGCTCAAGCAGGAGGAGCGCGAGCCGCTCAACGATGTGGTCGCCGTCGTCGTCGACGAGAGCCAGAGCCAAGCGATCGCGGGGCGCAGCGCGCGCACCGAACAAATCCGCAAGGATTTGGAGGAGACGCTCAAGGCAATTCCCAATCTCGACATGCGCGTGGTGCGCTCGACCTCGACCTCGACCGACAACGAGCGCGACGGCACCCTGCTCTTCACCGATCTCACCCAGGCGCTGTCGGACGTCCCACCCGACCGGCTCGCGGGCGTGGTCATGATTACCGACGGGGAAGTCCATGACGTGCCGGCATCGGCGGCCGGCCTCGGTTTCACCGCGCCGGTGCATGCGCTCCTGACCGGCAAGCCGGGCGAATTCGACCGCAGACTCGAGGTCGTGAGTGCGCCCCGGTTCGGCATCGTCGGCAGCAGCCAAAACATCGAGGTCAAAGTCACCGACACGACGGCGACAGAACCGGGGCAAACGGTCAAGCTCACCGTCAGCGCTCAGGGCCAGCCGCCCGCGACCCAGAACGTCCGCCTCGGCGACAAGATCGCGATCCCGGTCCATATCGAGCACGCCGGTCCCAACATCGTCGAGATCGAAGCCGAGCCCGCCAAGGGCGAGATCACGACCGTGAACAATCGCGCCGTGCTGACGGTCGAAGGCGTGCGCGAAAACTTGCGCGTGCTGCTGGTCTCGGGCGAGCCGCATGCCGGCGAGCGGACCTGGCGCAACATGCTGAAATCCGACGCCGCGGTGGACCTGGTTCATTTCACAATTCTGCGGCCGCCGGAGAAGCAGGACGGCACGCCGATCAATCAGCTCTCGCTGATCGCCTTTCCGACCCGCGAGCTGTTCCAGGAAAAGCTCGACCAGTTCGACCTCATCATCTTCGACCGCTACCAGCGGCGAGGCGTGCTACCTCTGCTCTATCTCGAGAACGTCGCCCGCTATGTCGAGAAGGGCGGCGCGGTGCTGGTCTCGGCTGGCGACGATTACGCCTCCCCGCTCAGCCTCTACCGCTCGCCGCTTGGGCAGATCCTTCCCGCGGTGCCGTCGGGCCGGGTGGTCGAGGAGCCGTTCAAGCCGAGGCTCTCCGAACTTGGCCAGAAGCACCCCGTCACCAGCGACTTGCCCGGCGCGTCCGGCGACAATCCGTCCTGGGGGCGCTGGTTCCGCGTCGTCGAGGCCGATCCGCGCCAGGCCGAAGTGCTCATGCGGGGCGCGGAGGACAAGCCGCTTCTCGTCATCGGCCAGCGCGGCCAGGGGCGCGTCGCGCTGCTGCTGTCGGACCATACTTGGCTCTGGGCGCGCGGCTATGAGGGCGGCGGACCCTATACCGACCTCCTGCGCCGGCTCGCGCATTGGCTGATGAAGGAGCCCGATCTCGAGGAAGAGACGCTGAAGGCGACGAGCCGCGGCCAGACGGTATCGATCGAACGGCGCTCGATCAAGGACAAGGTCGAAGACGTCACAATCACCTCGCCCTCGGGCAAGGAGGAGGTCCTCACCCTCGACAAGGGCGAGCGCGGCCTGTGGCGCAAAGCCGTCAACGTCACCGAGCAAGGCGTCTATCGCGTCAACTCGGGAACCCTCGCCAACGTCGTCACCGTCGGCAATGCCAATACGCGCGAGCTCTCGGCCGTGACCGCCACGGCCGATATGCTCTCACCCCTGCTCGAACAAACCGGCGGCGGTTCCTTCTGGCTCGGACGCAACGAGGCCGAGGCTGCCAAGCTGCCGCGCCTCGTGATGCTGCGCGGCGGCCAGGTGATGCATGGCGACGACTGGATCGGGCTGCACAAGCGCGACGCCTATCACGTCAAGGGCGTGCGCCTGTTCCCGCTCTTCTCGGGACTGCTCGCGCTCGGTCTCCTCCTCGGATTCCTGGCCGCGACCTGGTTCCGCGAAGGTCACTGACGCGCATAGCCTTTGACCGGACCGGCAGCGCCCGCGATCGCTCCGGGAACGAGCTCCACATAGAGCAGACGCGCGGGGTCGACGGGGCCCGGGAGGGTGATCTGCGCCGGCGGCACCGGCTTGAAGCCGAACTTTCCGTAATAGGGCATGTCGCCGACAAGCAGCACCAACGAGAACCCTTCGCCGCGCGCCTGCGCCAACCCCGCCTCGACCAAGGCCCTCCCGAATCCCCTGCCCGCAACCGCGGGATCGACAATGAGCGGACCAAGCAGAAGACCGCCCTCGCCGCCCCCGATGCGGATGGCCGTGAAACGGATGCCGCCGATCAATCGTCCGTCGAGCAAGCCAGAGAGTGAAAGTGCCGCGACCGGGGCGATGCCTTCGCGCACCCGGTAGGCACTGCGGGCGAAGCGGCCAGGTCCGAAGGCGTCGGCTGCGAGCTGCGACAGGAGCGGCGCATCGCCAGCGTTTTCGTGGCGAATTTCCAATTTTTCCGAAGACATGAGAGCGATATCCCAGAGAGGCTGACGGAGAGACGAACCCTCAATCCGCGGCGGGATAATTAACGTACGGAGACGTGCCGGCGGCGAGGAGCTAGGCGGCGCGCGCAGAACGCGCGTGCCCTCGTCGTCGGGGAAACGTGGTTTGGCCGATCCGGGTCCACATGGCGGCGCGTCCTCTATCACGGTCGCGGGCGTGGGTAAAGCGGAGCCTTTCCCTGTTCTCCCGCCATGGCGGGCAAACTCGGCATTCGCCATGGGCGCGATGCTCTCTCGTCACTTGCTTGAATCTCCTGCATTATGCGCCGGCGAGGAGGTAGTTGAGCGGCGCCTCGTGATGAGGTAAGCGAAGACGATGGCCGACACGACGCGACTGCTCGTTCTTTATCATTCTTCATACGGACACACCGAGACCTTGGCTTACGCCGTGGCGCACGGCGCCCGCGCCGTCGATGGCGTGCAAGTCAGCGTCAAGCGCGTTCCCGAATTGATGCCCGAAGAGGTGATGCGCAACGCCGGCATGAAGGCGGATCAACCCGCCCCCATCGCCGACCCGCAGGAGCTCGCGGACTATGACGGCATCATCTTCGGCACGCCGACGCGCTTCGGCAACATGACCTCGCAGATGCGGAACTTTCTCGACCAGACCGGACCGCTCTGGGTTTCCGGCGCGCTGATCGGCAAGGTTGGCAGCGTGTTCACCTCGACCTCGACCGGCGGCGGCAACGAGACCACCATCGTCTCGTTCCATTGGACGCTTCTGCATCACGGCATGGTTGTGGTCGGCCTGCCCTACTCCGCGCCCGACCTGCCCGACGTCAGCGAGGTTCGCGGCGGCTCGCCCTACGGCGCCGGCACCATCGCCGCTCCCGACGGCTCGCGCCTGCCGTCGCAGAAGGAGTTGAACCTCGCGAGCTTCCAGGGCCACCACGTGGCCAAGATCGCCAAGAAGCTCGCCGGCGCCGAGTAAGCCGCAAATCCCTCTCCCCTTGTCGTGCCCGCGCAGGCGGGCATCCAGCAGGCGCCGCGCTGCGAAATAGGAGCGACAGGGGGGCTTGATCGTCCGCCTTCGCGGACGATGACAAAAGAGGGAACTCTCTCACCACAGGTCGCGGGTCTTTGCGCCGTCGAAAATTTCGGCAAGCCGCGCCCGCGTGCCGGCATCGATGCGCTCCGGCAGTTCGCCTTGGGCGAACATGCGCGCTTCGGCGATCTCGCCCAGCTTGCGATGACCCTCGTTGCGCGTCCAGTGGCGAACCACGAACACGGCGATATGGTCGCCGGGGAAGCTCGCGAAATTGGAGAAGATGCCGTGCAGCTCGGGTGCTGCGGTCAGCTTCACGCCCACTTCTTCGTCGAGCTCGCGGGCGAGTGCGGCGACCAGCGTCTCGCCCCATTCGACGCCGCCCCCCGGAAACCACCATCCCGGCCGGTAGCCGTGGCGCACGAGGAGAACGCGCCCCTCTCCGTCGATGACCGCGCCTTGCGCGCCGAGCGTCATGCCGCGCCGCAGACGCCAGATCGGGCGAAACATGGCGGTGAGAAGACGGTTCGGCCTGAGCCGGCC
>DATEMT010000047.1:0-2608 GCA_035275445.1 Methyloceanibacter sp.
GTCGTTCTCGAAGACGGCACGTGGGGGCTGGTGCGCGCCTCCTCAAACAAGCCCGAGCTCGTGGTCGTGGTGGAGAGCCCGACTTCCGAGGCCAATATGCGCGCGATCTTCGCCGCCATCGACGCCGAGCTCGCCCAGCAGCCCGAGGTCGGCGCCTACAACCAGAAGATCTAGGGCGCGGCGGCGGGAACGCCGACCGCCACAGAACTGTCAGCGCTCTGTTGCAATTCTGCAAAGCGAATCTGCTTCCTTGCCCAGCGCATGAATGAGTTGGGTCTGAAAGATTTCGTCTTCGCTGCGGGGCTTGGCGCCGGCGCCATCCTCAATTTGCTTCTGCTGCGGACGCTTTTCCTGCCGCCCTTCCGCATCTGGCCGACGCCCGAGCCCGGAAGCTGGCAGAGCCTGACCTTTTGGGGACTGTTTCGCGGCGGCATGATCGCGACTTTCGCCGCCGCTTTATTGGATTGGAATAGCGCGGGCCTGCTCGATGCGAGCCGTTTTCTGATCGGCCTGCCGCTGTTCCTTGTTGGTTTCGGCGTCACCGTGTGCGGCTATTTCAATCTCGGCATCGGCAACACCTATTGCGGCGCCGATGGGCTCGTGAGCCACGGCCTCTACCGTGTGAGCCGCAATCCGCAATACACCTCGTCCATCCTCGGGCTCATCGGCCTTGCGATCTGCGCCAATGCGTGGCTCGCGCTGCCGCTTGCCGCGTTGATGAGCGGCGTCTACGTGCTTATGGCGCTCACCGAGGAGGCTTGGCTCGAGCAGCGCTACGGCGCGCCCTACCGCGACTACTGCGCGCGCACGGCGAGATTCGTCGATTGGCCGGAACTCGTGGCGCTGTTCGAGCGGAAGCGCACCTACCGCCAGACGGGCTGATCGCGCCGAAGGCCGCCTATTCCGCGGCAACCGCCTGGGTCTCGCCGAAGCCTCCCGCAACGATGGCGCGCGCGCCCATCAGCACATCGAGCCCGGCGCCGTCGCGATGGGCATTCTCGGCGAGATGGCGCCTGAAGGCGCGCGCCCGCGGTTGCCCGTGAAAAAGACCGAGGATGTGGCGGGTCATGGCGTTGAGGCGCGTGCCCCGCGCAAGCTCGGCTTCGACGTAAGGAACGAAGCGGTCGAACACGTCGAGCCGCGACGGCGGCGCGCCGCCTTCGCCGAACAAAACGCGATCGACCTCGGCGAGGAGATAGGGATCGGCGTAAGCCGCGCGCCCCAGCATCACGCCGTCGACATGAGGCAGTTGCTTCAGCGCTTCGGCAAAAGATTCAATGCCGCCATTGAGAACGATCTCGAGCCCGGGCCGGCGCGCCTTCAGCCGCCGCACCCGATCGTAGTCGAGCGGCGGCACGTCGCGGTTCTCCTTGGGGCTCAAGCCGCTGAGCCAGGCTTTGCGCGCATGGACTATGAAGGTGCGGCAGCCGGAACCGGCCACGCGGTCGATGAAGCGGTCAAGGCTCTCTTCCGCGTCCTGGTCGTCGATGCCGATGCGGCATTTCACCGTGACGGGAATTTCGACCGCCACGCCCATCGCCGCGACGCATTCGCCGACGAGATCGGGCTCGGCCATGAGGCAGGCGCCAAACCGCCCAGACTGCACGCGATCGGACGGGCAGCCGATATTGAGATTGATCTCGTCGTAGCCCCAGGCCGCGCCGATCTTCGCAGCCTCGGCGAGGCGCTTCGGGTCGCTGCCGCCGAGCTGGAGCCCGACCGGATGCTCCTCGGGCGAGAAACCGAGCACGCGCTCGCGATCGCCGTAGAGCACGGCCTCCGCCGTCACCATCTCGGTATAGAGGAAGGTCCGCCGCGAGATCAGCCGCAGGAAGTAGCGGCAGTGGCGGTCGGTCCACTCCATCATCGGGGCGACACAGAATTTATGCGTTCGCTCTTCCACGTCTCGACTCGTTACCAAGGGCCGCGCTACCGCGCCTCTCCCCGCTCCACATTGTCCACATGCAGGGGAAATTCGGGCGAGTCCATCAGCTTCTTGCAGCGGGCAAAGCGGCGGTTGGCATAGGCCCAAAAATCGTCAACCGGATTTTGGTCGGCAACCTGGATCAGCCCCCACAATGTCCAGAGAAGATCGCACATCGCCTTGTAGATGACGTAGCGGCCAAGCTCGCCCTTCGTCGGCGCGCCGCCGAAATAAGCGTCGCGTAGAATCTTTTCGTTCTCCGGCGTGAGCTGGGCCTCGACGGCGAAATCGCCCACATCCCAGACCGGATCGTTCATCCCGGAATATTCCCAATCGACGATCCACATCCGTTTCCCGGTGTCCAAGAAATTCTCCGAAAGTGGATCGCAGTGACAGGCGACGAGCGGAAGCGGATGCGCGTTCAAGGCGCGCCGCACGCTTTCGGCGGCGGCAAGCGCTTCAGGATAGCCGTCGGGGAACGAGACGCTTTTGGTCTTGAGGAGCTTGAGATAGTCGTCGATCATCGAGAACAACTCGAAGCGGAAATCGAATGTCTCGCCGCTCTCATGCAGCTTGCGCAGCGCCGCACCGGCGCGCGCGACCGAAGCGGGATCGGCGTTGAAGCTCTCGGCCGTCATGGTGGCGGCGTTCTCGATGGCAACCGTCAGCATCAAGCCGTCATCG
>DATEMT010000048.1:0-3453 GCA_035275445.1 Methyloceanibacter sp.
CGAGGCCGACGCGCTCGAGCGCGGCGCGGGCTTCGCGCTTGGCTTCGCTTCGCGTCAGCGATTTGAGACCGAAGGCGACGTTGTCGAGAAGACTGAGATGCGGGAAGAGGGCGAAGTCCTGAAACATCAGCCCGATGCCGCGCTTCTCCGGCGGCACGAATTTGTCGGGCCCGGCAACCTCCTGCCCGTCGAGAAGGACGCGCCCCGACGACGGACGCTCGATGCCGGCGGCAACCCTGAGCAGGGTCGATTTGCCGCAACCGGAAGGTCCGAGCAGGCACAGTATTTCGGAGGGGCAAATATCGACGCTGACGCCGTCGAGCGCCAGCACCTCGCCATAGCGCCGCGAGACCTCTTCCAACGTGAGCCGGGCGGCGAAAGTGACAGCGGCCTTGCCGCGACCGGGACCGCTCGCCGCCCTGACGCCGCGGCCGGCGCCATTTGGTTGCGCCTTGGGAAACTTCAGCATGGCGTTGATCTACGCAAACGCCGCCGAAAGGGCAACCGCCCGCGCCTTGGCCGGTTCGGGCTCCGGCCTTGGGAACAGGCCGGGTTTATCTCGGCGCGGCGCCGCCCTCGTCCTCGTCGTCGCGGCCGAGCGGCTCGTCGCTGAAATCCTCGTCATCGAGCGGCTCCTCGTCCTCGCGGAGATTGGGCGCATCGTCGGGGTTCGGCAGCGAAAAGCCGGGCGGCAGGTTGGAATCGAGCAGGCCTGCGCCTTTGAGCTCGTTGAGGCCGGGCAGGTCCTGGATCGAGTCGAAGCCGAAATGGGTGAGGAAGGCCTCGGTCGTGCCGTAGGTCACGGGCCGGCCGGGCGCGCGGCGACGGCCGCGCATCTTGATCCAATCGGTTTCGAGCAGAACGTCGATGGTCCCCTTCGAGGTGCTCACGCCCCTGATCTCCTCGATCTCGGCGCGGGTCACCGGCTGGTGATAGGCGATGATGGCGAGAGTCTCGAGCGCCGCCCGCGACAGGCGGCGCTGCTCGACCGCCTGCTTCTCGAGCAGGAACGACAGATCCTCGGAGGTCCGGAACGCCCACTTGCCGGCAACGCGCACGAGATTGACGCCGCGCCCGGCATAGAGGGCGCGCAGCTCTTCGAGCAACGCAGCGATGTCCTCGCCTTCGGCAAAGTGCCGGCCCAAGGCTTGCTCGTCCAACGGCTCGGCCGCAGCAAACAGAAGCGCCTCGACGATGCGGAGCTTCTCGCGCCGATCGGTCGATTGCAGCTTGATGACATTAGAGGGAAGCGGCAGCGGAAGGCGCGGTGGCTGTCGCTCCGTCTCGTCGTCCGGCATTGCCTCGGCCCTGCTCAGTTGCTTCGCTGTCATCCCCGTCCTCGTTGTTGTTGTTGCTTAGCTCAACACGTGACAATCATGCGGCGTGCTCGCGGCGTCGCACCAGAAGCGGCGCGAACGATTTCGCCTGGCGAATTTCGAGCGCTCCCTCGCGCGTCATCTCCAGGGTCGCAGTGAAACTCGACGCGAGCGCCGTGCGGCGAAGTTCGGGATCGACGAGGAACTCGGCCAAAAGCGCATCGAGCGGGGCCCAATCGAGCGTCATGCCGAGCAGCCGCTCCAGCTCGCCGCGCGCCTCGGTCAACGACCAGACGTTCCGTGGCGGCAGCCGCCAGCTCCGCACAGCCATGCGCTGCCGCTGCTGCGAGTAGGCCTTCAAGAGATCGTAGACATTGGCGCCATAGATGCTCTGGCGGGTGATGCGGATCGGCTCCGGCAGCCCGCGGGCGAAGATGTCGCGGCCGAGCCGCTTGCGCGTCATCAACTGCGCCGACGCTCCGCGCATGGCATCGAGCCGCTTGAGCCTGAATGCAAGCAGCGCGGCAAGCTCGGCGCCGCTCGGCTCCCCCTCCTCCGAGGGTTCGGCCGGCAGCAGCAGCTTCGATTTGAGGAAGGCGAGCCACGCCGCCATGACGAGATAGTCGGCGGCGATCTCGAGCCTGAGCCGGCGCGCCTCGGCGATGAAATCGAGATATTGCTGGGCGAGCGCCAGCACCGAGATCTTGGCGAGATCGACCTTCTGGGTGCGCGCGAGCGCGAGTAAGAGGTCGAGCGGCCCTTCGAAACCCTCGACGTCGACCACGAGCCGATCGCCGGCCTCGAGCACGGCTTCGCCGCCCTCCCAATCTTCGACCGCGTCAGGCTGTGGCGGCGTCTCGTGCGCGGGGGTTTCGATCGTGGTCATGCGCTCACCGTCGGATCGCGGCCGAGACTTGCGACTTGCGTGCCGGCCGCTTCCGTCACCAGCGCCATGGCTTCGGCGGCGTCGAACGGTTCCGGCGCGCGCAAATGCGCCCTTGCCTTGGCGAAACGCTCCGCCGCGACGCCGTCGAGACGCGGCACGGCGCCGGCGACTTCCTCCATCTCCTCGAGCTTTCCGCTGCAATGGAGCGCCACATCGCACCCGGCCTCGATCGTGCCGCGCGCTCGTTCCGCAAACGAGCCGCCAAGAGCTTTCATGCCGAGATCGTCGCTCATCACCAAGCCGGTCAAGCCGATCAGATTTCGAATCACTTCGCCCATTATAACCGGCGAGACGCTCGACGGTCGCTGGTCGTCGAAGGCGGGCATGAGAACGTGGGCGGTCATCGCCAGGGGCGCGTGGCGAAGCGCGCGGAAGGGACGGAAATCGACCGCCTCCAGTTCCGCCCGGCCCGCCTCGATGCAAGGCAAGGCAAGATGGCTGTCGGCGGCCGCTCGCCCATGGCCCGGCACGTGCTTGATGACGGGAAGCACGCCGCCGGAAAGGCAGCCCTCGATCACCTCCCGCCCCAGGACGATCACCGTCTCGGGGTCGGTCGCGTAGGCACGATCGCCGATAATGTCATGCGCACCTTCCTGCGGCACGTCGAGCACGGGCATGGTGTTCACGGTGATGCCGAGGTCGTAAAGCTCCGCGGCGGTCAGCCTCGCGCCGGCGAAAGCGGCGCGGGCAGCCATGGCGGGATCGGCACCGTACAAACGCCCGTAACATGCAGCGGGCGGCAGGTGCAGCCAATGCGGCGGCTTCAGGCGCTCGACCCGGCCGCCTTCCTGATCGATGAGCACGAGGACGTCGTCGCTTCCGACCGAAGTCTTGAAGTCGGCGATGAGCGACCGGATCTGCTCCGGGTTGCCGCAATTGCGACGAAAGAGAATGAGACCGCAGGGTCGGTGCGCGGCAAAGAAGCGCCGCTCGTCATCGTCGAGCGCCAAGCCCGCGCAGCCGGAGATGAATGCCTTATGGTCCACGAGGCGGGTTAACGCGCGCTGCCGCGCGCGGTCAAGCCCGGTGGATCGCGCCGCGTGAAGCCGTCTATTGGGCCGTCACCAGGCAATCGGCGAGCCCTTGCGATTTCAGCTGGGTGCACAGCTTGCTTGCGGCCGATTTCTCCGTGATCGGGCCGATGCGCAGTCGATACCAGGTGCCCTTGGCGCCAAGATCGGCCTTCTGCAC
>DATEMT010000049.1:0-12990 GCA_035275445.1 Methyloceanibacter sp.
TGGTCGGGATCGGGGGCGTCGGCCGCGCGGCCGAGACCCGCGGCACGGCGGATCATCGGCTCGTAGAGTTTCTCCCAGAAGGACGCGGGCCACATGAACGTCTTGTAGTAGAAGCCCGCGGTGAAGATCGGCGCGAACAACTGGTTCACGGCGAGGATGTCGAGCTTGAGCGAGGGCCAGCGATTCTGGCTTGCGGCGTCGAGCCCGTCGTAGAGCTCGATGGTGGTGGCGCGCGTATTGGGCTCGCGCCGCGCGCCGGTGCGAAGCTCGACGAGCGCACTCGGCTCTTCGGAGCCCGCCGTGAGGATGCCGCGCGGGCGGTGGTATTTGAACGAGCGGCCGACGAGACGAATGCCGTTGGCAAGCAGCGCCGCGGCCAGCGTGTCGCCGGGATGGCCGCTGAGCTCCTTGCCGTCGAAAGAAAAGCGCAGCGTCCGCGACCGGTCGATCAGGCCGCCCTCGCCGAGCCGGTTCGGCTGATGCGCTTCCGTCATGTCGCGGGCTCCTTCGCGGCCGGGGCGACCGCGACGATCTCGTGCGTGCTCATGTTGCGCGTGACCACGAGCCAGGAGTGGCAGCCCGCGCTGTGATGCCAGTGCTCCTGGTGCAGCCCCGCCGGATTGTCGCGGAGATAGACGTAGTCGACCCATGCGCCGGACGCGCCGGGATCGAGGCTCTCGGGGCGCTTCACCGTGGCGTCGCCACGATAGGTGAACTCCTCCAGAGCCCGCTCGCCGCAGTAAGGACAGGTGATGCGCATGGCGTCCGCCTCAGTGCAGGTTCGGTTGCGCGCCCATGCCCTTTTCGTCGATGACGCGGCCTTGAGCGAAACGGTCGAGACGATAGGCGGCGGCCAAAGGATGCGGCTCGCCCGTGGCGATGAGATGGGCGAAGCACCAGCCCGATGCCGGCGTCGCCTTGAAGCCGCCATAGCACCAACCGGCGTTGAGATAGAGCCCGTCGATCGGCGTCTTGTCGATGATCGGCGAGCCGTCCATCGTCATGTCGAGCAGCCCGCCCCAGGACCGCAGGATGCGTAAGCGTCCGATCACCGGCATCAGCGCCATGCCGCCTTCGCACACATCCTCGATCACCGGCAGGTTGCCGCGCTGGGCATAGGAATTGTACCCCTCGATATCGCCGCCGAAGACGAGGCCGCCTTTGTCCGACTGACTGACGTAGAAATGTCCGGCGCCGAACGTCATCACCACGTCGATCACGGGCTTCACCCCTTCGGTGACGAAGGCCTGGACCGAGTGGCTCTCGATCGGCAGGCGCAAGCCCGCCATGGCGGCGACGCGCGAGGAGTTGCCGGCGCATGACAGCGCAACCTTCTTGGCGGCGATGAAGCCCTTCTCCGTCTCCACGCCGAGGACGCGGCCGCCTTCGATGCGAAAGCCGGTCGCCGCGCAGTTCTGGATGATGTCGACGCCGCGCCCATCGGCCGAGCGCGCGTAACCCCAGGCGACGGCGTCATGCCGGACCGTGCCGCCGCGCGGCTGCAACAGGCCGCCGCGCACGGGAAAGCGCGCATTGTCGAAATCGACGAAGGGGACGAGCGCGCGCACCTGTTCGCGGTCGATCAGCTCGGCATCGACGCCGTGCAGCCGCATGGCGTTGCCGCGCCTTGCGTAGGCGTCGCGCTGCGGGTCGCTGTGAAAGACATTGAGCACGCCGCGCTGGCTCACCATCGTGTTGTAATTGACGTCCTGCTCGAGCCCCTCCCACAGCTTCATCGACCATTCGTAGAACGGGACATTGCCGGGAAGCAGATAGTTGGAGCGGACGATGGTGGTGTTGCGCCCGACATTGCCCGAGCCGAGATAGGATTTCTCGACCACGGCGACATTGGTGATGCCGTGCTCCTTGGCGAGATAATGCGCGGTGGCGAGTCCATGGCCGCCGCCGCCGACGATCACGACGTCATAGGCGGCCTTGGGCTCGGGCTCGCGCCACAGCGGCTTCCAGTGGCGGTTGCCGGTGACCGCATTGACGAAGAGGCTGCCGAGCGAATAGCGCATGGCCGATCTTTGCCCTCTCGGCGGCGGCGCGATTGACATTTCACGCCGCATGTTTGACATTTTGCGACATGGCCGTGAAGCCCCCGCCGGCGCCGGCTGAGAGCGCCATCCCCGTCAAGCACGCCGCCCCGCAGACCGTGGGCTTCCTGCTTGTGCCCGGCTTCGCCTTGATGTCTTACGCCGCGGCGATCGAGCCCTTGCGCGCCGCGAACCTTCTCTCCGGCCGCGAGCTTTATCGCTGGTGGCACGCGGCCCCGGGCGGCAAGCCGGTGCTCGCCTCGAACGGCGTCGCCGTCATTCCCGATTGCGGCACCAATACCGAACGCGCGGCCGACGTGGTGTTCGTCTGCGCTGGCGGCAATCCTGCGCTTTTCGACGACCGCTCGGTGTTCGCCTGGCTGCGGCGGCTCGCGCGCAAGGGCGCCGTGATCGGCGGTATTTCCGGCGGACCCTACCTTCTCGCCAAAGCGGGCCTTCTCGATGAGCGCCGCGCCACGCTCCATTGGGAGCACTTGCCCGCCTTTCGCGAAGCCTTCCCCGACGTCGCGGTGGTGCCGTCTCTGTTCGAAATCGACGGCAACCGCATCACCTGCTCGGGCGGCATCTCGGCGCTCGACATGATGGTCGCCATCATCGAGCGGGATCGCGGCCGTCAGCTCGCTGCCGCCGTCGGCGATTGGTTCCTCCACACCCATGTCCGCGAAGGCTTCGGACCGCAGCGCATGGATCTCCGCTATCGGCTCGGCATCGCCGACGAGAAGTTGCTCGAGGCGTTGCGCGCGATGGAGGCGAGTATCGAGACGCCGCTGTCGCGAGCCTCGCTCGCGCGCAAGGCGCGAATTTCGCTGCGGCAGCTCGAGCGGCTGTTCCGCCGCCATATCGGCCACGGCATCCATCGGCACTATCGTTGGTTGCGGCTCGAGCGGGCGCGCCAGCTCTTGCGCGAAACGACGCTGCCCGTGCTCGACGTGGCGCTTGCCACCGGCTTCGCTTCGGCGAGCCAGTTCGCCCGCGCCTATGCGCGCGCCTTTGGCGAGCCGCCGAGCCGAACCCGCATCGGCGGTTGAGCACGCGGAGGCCCAAACAGGTTCGGTTCTGGTTTGCGGGTTGTCATCTTTTCGCCGGTTCGTGCTAGCCTCGGATCGGCCGAATGGGTCGAGACGGGCCGAAAGGAAGCAAAGAGGCGAGATGGCGCCGAGGCTCTCTTCGAAAATGCTGAAGGCCCGCACCCATGCGCGCCGCCGCAGGCCCGGCCCGCGCCAGGTCGCAGGCGACGGCATCGCGTCCGATGTCTATTCCACCGGATCGAGCGCACCCGCGACCGGCGAGCTTCAGCTCGAGATCTCGATCGGCCGCAGGGTGAGGCTGCTGCGCCAGCGCCTGCAACTCACCGCCATGGAGCTTGCCGCCCAGGCCGGACTTTCGCCGGGCATGCTGTCGAAGATCGAAAACGGAGGCACCTCGCCCTCGCTCTCGACGCTCAAAGCGCTCGCGCGCGCGCTCAACGTGCCGCTCACGAGTTTCTTCGCCGACTTCGAGGAGCGGCGCGATTGCTCCTATGTGCTCGCGGGCCAAGGCGTGCTGATCGAACGTCGCGGCACCAAATCGGGCCATCGCTACCAACTGCTCGGACACTCGATTTCGGGCGATATCGTCGTCGAACCCTACCTCATCACCTTGAGCGAGGATGCCGAGCCTTACGCGCTGTTCCAGCATGACGGCGTCGAGTTCATTTACATGCTGACCGGCAAGGTGATTTACCGTCACGCCGACAAGCTCTATCCAATGTCGGCGGGCGATGCGCTGTTCTTCGACTCCGGCGCGCCGCACGGGCCCGAAGAACTGCTCGAGCGGCCCATGACCTATCTTTCGATCATCATCTACCCCCGCACTTGAATTTCCCGTGAGGAAACTTTATTTCACCCGGGTTGACGAGCGCCATCGCCCTGTAGCATCGTTCGGGGCGCGTCAACACGGAGCTTTCTTGCAAATGTGCGGCATCGTTGGACTCTTCATCAAAGACCCGTCTCTCGAACCCGAGCTCGGCAAGCTGACCGCCGGCATGCTTGCAACCATGTCGGACCGCGGTCCCGACAGCGCGGGCTTTGCCGTCTACGGCGCGGGCAAAGAGGGCGAAACCAAGCTGACGCTGCGGGCCTCCTCTCCCGCCGCCGCCAAGGACACGGCCGCGCGCATCGCCAAGGACTTCGCCGGAGCGAAGACGACGACGCACGACACTCATATCGTCGTCGCCCTTGCCGATGCCGCGGTCGCGTCCCTTGTCGATTGGCTGAAGCGCGAGGACGGCGGCGTCGAGCTCGTCGGACGCGGGCGGCGCATCGAGGTCTACAAGGAAGTGGGACGCCCGGAACAGGTGACCGAACGTTTCGGACTTGCCTCGATGCAAGGCACCCACGCCATCGGCCACACCCGCATGGCGACGGAATCGGCGGTGACCACCGACGGCGCCCATCCCTATTCGACCGGCAAGGACCAGTGCCTGGTGCATAACGGCTCGCTGTCGAACCACAACAATCTCCGCCGCGTGCTGAAGCGCGAAGGCTTCCATTTCGACACCGAGAACGACACCGAGGTCGCCGCCGGCTATCTCAGCTGGAAGATGCGCGAAGGAAAGTCGCTCGGCGACGCGCTGACCGTGAGCCTCGACGATCTCGACGGCTTCTACACCTTCGTGGTCGGCACCGAGAACGGCTTCGGCGTGCTGCGCGACGGTATCGCCTGCAAGCCGGCGGTGATGGCCGAGACCGACCGTTACGTCGCCTTCGGCTCCGAATACCGCGCGCTTGCCGGCCTGCCCGGCATCGAGAACGCGCGCGTGTGGGAGCCGGAGCCCGCGACCGTCTATTTCTGGGAGCGCTGATCGTGCCCGACATCGATCTCGCTTCGACGCCGCTCAGAGAGTTGAACGCGGCGCTCCATCGCCTCCGCCCCGACACCAACGAGCGGCACTGGGTCATCGATCATCCCGCCGGCCGTCACGCCATTGCCGCCGGGCTCAACGCGCCGATCACTGTCGAGATCAACGGGCCGGTCGGCTATTACTGCGCCGGCATGAACAAGCACGCGACCGTGGTCATCAACGGCAGTGCCGGCGTCGGCGTGGCCGAGAACATGATGTCGGGCATGGTCCATGTGACGGGCGATGCCAGCCAATCGGCGGGCGCGACCGGACGCGGCGGGATCCTCCGCATCGACGGCAACGCGTCGTCGCGCTGCGGCATCTCGATGAAGGGCATCGACATTGTCGTGCAGGGTTCGGTCGGCCATATGAGCGCCTTCATGGCCCAGGCCGGCAACCTGATCGTGTTCGGAGAGGCGGGCGACGCGCTCGGCGACTCGATCTACGAGGCGCGTCTGTTCGTGCGCGGCAAGGTCCGAAGCCTCGGCGCCGATTGCATCGAGAAGCCGATGCGCGACGAGCACAAACGCGTCGTGCATGCGGTGCTGGAGCGGGCGGGCGTCAACGGCCAGATTGACCTGGGCGAGTTCCGCCGCTACGGCTCGGCGCGCAAGCTCTACAATTTCCACGTCGATCACGCCGGAGCCTATTGATGGATTGGACGCCGCGAACCACCCCGCGCCCCTCAGCCACGTTCGATGCCTCTGCGCTGTCGGAGATCCGCCGCGCCGCCGCCACCGGCATCTACGATATCCGCGGCGCCGGCGCCAAGCGCAAGCTCCCGCATTTCGACGACTTGCTCTTCCTCGGGGCCTCGATCAGCCGCTATCCGCTCGAAGGCTATCGCGAGCGCTGCGCGACCGATGTGTGGCTCGGCACCCGCTTCGCCGAGAAGCCCATCCACATCAAGATTCCCGTCACCATCGCCGGCATGAGCTTCGGCTCGCTCTCGGCCCAGGCCAAGGAGGCGCTGGGGCGCGGCGCGTCGCAGGTCGGCACTTCGACCACGACCGGCGACGGCGGCATGACCGAGGAGGAGCGTCATCACTCGACCCTCCTGGTCTATCAGGTCCTGCCCTCGCGCTATGGCATGAACCCCGACGATCTGCGCCGCGCCGACGCCATCGAGATCGTGGTCGGCCAGGGCGCCAAGCCCGGCGGCGGCGGCATGCTGCTCGGGCAGAAGATCTCCGATCGCGTCGCCGAGATGCGGACGCTCCCCAAGGGGATCGACCAGCGCTCGGCCTGCCGTCACCCCGACTGGACCGGGCCCGACGACCTCGAGATCAAGATCGAGGAGATCCGCGAGATCACCGATTGGCAAAAGCCGATCTACGTCAAGGTCGGCGCCTCGCGCCCCTTCTACGACACCGCGCTTGCCGTCAAGGCCGGAGCCGACGTGATCGTGCTCGACGGCATGCAAGGGGGCACGGCCGCGACCCAAGAAGTGTTCATCGAGCATATTGGGCTGCCGATCCTCGGCTCCATCAGGCCCGCGGTGGACGCGCTCCGGGAACTCGGCATGCACCGCAAGGTTCAGTTGATCGTCTCCGGCGGCATTCGCAACGGCGCCGACGTGGCCAAGGCGCTTGCGCTCGGCGCCGACGCGGTCGCGATCGGCACCGCGGCGCTCGTCGCTCTGGGCGACAACGACCCGGCGCTCGAAGAGGAATACGCCAAGCTCGGCACCACGTCCGGCTGCTACGACGACTGGCATGAGGGGCGCGATCCGGCCGGCATCACCACGCAGGACACTGCGCTTGCCGCGAGATTGGACCCGGTGCTCGCCGGGCGGCGTCTCGCCAATTATCTTTCGGTCTTGACGCTCGAGACGCAGACCATCGCCCGCGCCTGCGGCAAGAGTCACGTTCACAATCTGGAGCCTGAGGATCTCGTGGCGCTCACGGTCGAGGCGGCCGCCATGGCGCGCGTGCCGCTTGCCGGCACGAGTTGGATTCCGGGCCAAGGCAGTTCGGATTAAGTCTGGGAGGAGAAAGTAATGGCAACGGACTTGGCTAAGATCGCAAAAGATCGCGGGATAAAGTACTTTTTGATCTCCTATGTCGATTTGTTCGGCACGCTCAGAGCAAAGCTCGCGCCCGCTGCCGCGATCGCCGACATGGCCAAGGACGGCGCGGGGTTCGCCGGCTTCGCGAGCTGGCTCGACATGACCCCCGCCGACCCCGATGTCCTTGCCATTCCCGATCCCGCGAGCCTGATCCAATTGCCGTGGAAGCGCGAAGTCGGCTGGCTCGCCGCCGATCCCTACATGAACGGCAAGCCGGTCGAGCATGCGCCACGCAATATCCTGAGGCGGATGATCGCCAAGGCGGACAAGGCCGGCTTCCAGCTCAAGACCGGCGTCGAATGCGAGTTCTTTCTCTTGAGCCCCGACGGGACCGCGATCAGCGACGCCGCCGACACGCAGTCCAAGCCCTGCTACGACCAATCCGCGCTGATGCGCCGCTATGACGTCATCAGCGAGATTTGCGATTCGATGCTCGAGCTCGGCTGGGGCGCCTACCAGAACGACCACGAGGACGCCAACGGGCAGTTCGAGATGAACTGGGCTTTCGACGACGCGCTCGTCACCGCCGACCGCATGGCCTTCTTCAAATACATGGTCAAGGCCATCGCCGAGAAGCACGGCTTGCGCGCCACCTTCATGCCGAAGCCGTTCGCCAACCTCACCGGAAGCGGTTGCCACGTCCATGTCTCCATGTGGCAGGGCAACAAGAACAGCTTCGACGACGGCAAGGACGCGCTCGGCCTGTCGCGCACCGCCTACAACTTCATCGGCGGGTTGATAAATTCCGCCGGCGACATTTGCGCCATCACCAATCCCACGGTGAATTCATACAAGCGCATCAACGCCCCGGTGACGTTGTCAGGTGCGACCTGGTCGCCCAACACCGTGACCTATGCCGGCAACAACCGCACGCACATGATCCGGGTCCCGGGCGGCGGCCGCTTCGAGTTCCGACTTGCCGACGGCGCCACCAATCCGTACCTGCTGCCGGCGGCAGTCCTCGCCGCCGGTCTCGACGGCATCGCGCGGAGCATCGATCCCGGCAAGCCGCTCGATATCAACATGTACGCCGAAGGGCACAAGGCTCCGCCCGGCGTCAAGAAGCTTCCTCTCAACCTCCTCGACGCCTTGCGCGTGACGGAGAAGTCGGAACTCCTGCGCCGGGAACTCGGCGATGAGTTCGTCGATTCCTACGTAAAGCTCAAAATGCGCGAGTGGAACGACTATACCGGGCATCTCTCGTCCTGGGAGCGGGCCGCGACGCTCGATTGCTAAATTCCGCGGATGCCCGCCCCCGCACTCGTTATTCGCGACCCCCGGCCCGGGGATGAGGCCGCTTGGCGGCGCCTGTGGGCGGGCTATGTGACCTTCTACGAGACCGAGGTCAGCGAGGCGGTGACCGCGGGGACGTGGCGGCGGCTATTTGAGCCGGACTCCGGCATGATCGGGCGCATGGCCGAATGGGACGGCGCCGTGTCGGGTTTCACCGTCGCCGTGGTCCATCCAAGATCGTGGGCGCTTGCGCCGATTTGCTATCTCGAGGACTTGTTCGTCGATCCGAAGCTCCGCGGCCGCGGGCTCGGCCGCGCGCTGATCGAAGACCTCGTTGCGCTCGGCCGCGAGCGCGGCTGGTCGGGCCTCTATTGGCACACCCAGCGAGGAAACGCGACGGCGCGGCTTCTCTACGACCGCTTCGCCAAAGCCGACGACTTCGTCCGCTACCGCATCAATATCGCTTGAGCCGAGGCGAACCTACGCCCCCACATAAAGAAGCGCCGGCACGAATGCCGGCGCCTCGTCTTGCAGTTGAGCGTCTTTTCGACGATCGCCTAGAAGTAACGGTCGATCGCCCCCCTGGTTTCGTCGCCGCTGCGGTCGGCCTTCATATCCGACTCGATCTCGGCATTTTCCTGGCGCGTCTGGACAATGTGCCAGCCGATCCAGAAGACAAGGCCGATGATCACCAGCAGAACCTCCGTTCCCTGGAACGGATAGATTGCGCCGACATCCTTGAGGTCGACCGCCCAGCTTGTCATTCCATTCGTGGACATTCTTTTTCTCCTCTCGGATTTCTATTTGATCATTGCCTTCTCGGCGGCACCCACTTCGCGGACCGACTCCATGAAGGCGTGGTTGAGGGCGAAATCGACACCCTCGAGCTCGACCTTCCGCGGCACACGCAACAGATCCATGGCATTCAAGATCTTGCAGACGATCAAGGTCGGAACAAAACCGAGCGCGAACATGATGACGGCGCCGATGGAGTTGCCCCACGGGCTAATTGCGGCATAGCCTTCATACGGCGAGGACGGCTGTCCCCACAGCATGAAGCCTGCGACCACCACGCCGAGGAAACCGCCATAGCCGTGCACCGCGCAAGCGCCGACCGCATCGTCGATCTTGAACCGGCGCTCGACCCAGTAGTGCAGCTTATAGCAGATGACCGGAACGATGGCACCGATCAGCATGGCCTGGATCGGGTGGTAGAGATCGTTGCCGGCCGAGGCGGAAATAACGCCGCACAGCCCGCACGAGAACGTCCAGAACGGATCGCCTCTCGAGACGAGATAACCACCCATCATGCCGCCCGACAGCGACATGAGGAAGTTGAACGTGATCGCCGAAAGCGTCGTCGGTGCGAGGTAGATATTCGTCGCCGTCCACGTATCTCCGGTGATCTGACCGGCGATGGTCGCGGGCGAGATGATCGGAATGTTGCACGCGGCATAGAAGCCCCAGAAGCCGGTATAGATCAGGAACAGGCCGATCGTGACCAGCCACACATTGTGAGGCGGTATGTCGCGCGGCGTTCCGTCGGGCCGGAATTTGCCGATGCGTGGACCGAGCACGATCAGGAACGCGAGCGCCGCGCCGCCTGCGATGGCATGGACGACGCCGGAAGCATAGGCGTCATGATAGCCGAGGATCTTGACCATCCAGCCGAGCGGATGCCAGCCCCAAGCCGCATCGAGGATCCACATCACCGAGCCGATCAGGACGGCGATGATCCAGAACGCGCCCGAGCGGGCACGCTCGATGATCGCGCCCGAGATGATCGAGGCGGTCGTGATCGAGAACAGCAGGAACGCGCCCCAGAACACGCCGTTGAGGCGGTGCCAAAGCAACGCTTCGGCCGCGGTGACCGAATTCGCCTCGCCGGGATTGACGCCGGAGAGATGCGTCGCCATCAGCGGATTCCACGGCTCCGCATAGGGCGCCGCAATCAACCCGCCGGTGATTCCCGGACCGTTCGGGAACGCGAAGTAGATCCACCAACCGAAGAAGAAGAAGGTGACGGTGACGATCGGAATCGCCATCGCATTCTTCATCAGCGTCTTGAGGTGGTTGCGCCGGCGCGACACGCCGACTTCATAGGTACAGAAGCCGACATGGATCAAAAACATAAAGACGATCGTCACCCAGTAGTAGAACTCGGTGAAGATCGTCGTGAGTGCATTGAGGTTGCCTTCCATGCGAGATACCCCCTTGTTTTTCTCAATGCCGCGGACAGCGTCGCTCTAGGACGCAAATCGCGCGGCCCCCAAACGGACCCTTCAGCTATGAGCTATTTCCCCCGTCGCACGCTTGCCCGCCGCGGGGCCCGCGTTACCAATTCCACTGCTTTCCGAGACTTCCCCCTTCGCAACCCCGATGCTAGGCGGTTGGCCCTGGATACGTCAATCGATATGAAAATCGTTTTCTCACGGGTAAAGCCTTTGAAAACAAACGTTTTTCCTTGGTGCGTCGGTCCGCGAGAGCGACTAACTTCCTTGCGAGAACAACCCGTCGATATCCTCCGTTAGCGAACAATCGTCCGTGGCACCCAAGGCCAAAACCACTCTCCGAGATGCCTTCCTCGCTTGGCAGTGCCGCATCCGGCAGATCGCCATGCGGCAGGACGGCGGCCGGCCCTCGCCCGCCATGCGCCCGCGTCTGCTCGATCGCGGCGGCCATGAGATCGCGTCCGCCCTGACGGTCCTTCTGGTGCCGAAGGATCCGTTCGAGAGCACCGCCTTCTTCCGCTTTCAGGTGATGAAGACCGCCGACCCGCAAGAGCTTTACGAGCGCGCCTTGACCTACTTGCAGGCCGATTACTTCCAAGACCCTGAGAAATTCAGCGACAAGCTCGCGGCCGTGATCCCCGCCGATGCGCCGTTCGCCACTGCGCTCACAACGGAAGGGCGCTGCATCCTCGACTTCGCGCAGTTCGGACAGGCCTATCGCCTGCCTTGCGCGGTGTTCGAACTGGAGCCTGGAGAGGCCGCGCGCGAGGCCGTCATATGGCACAACCGCCTGTTCAATCCGGCGTTGCCCGACACGGTCCGCGTTCTTTCCTTCAAACCCGATTGGGCTTCGGCCGAGACCTGACCAGGGCCTCGGCCGAACGTCTCGCGAATATGCTCGATCGCGTCTATGTCCAGAACATCACATAGCCGATCGCCGCAACGGCAACGCCCGCGGCGAGCGTAACGTAGGGCAGCATGCCGGCCTTTTTCTCGCCGAGCTTTCCGCCCGCAGGCGTGAGGTCGGCGAGCATGCCGGCGGGAAACACGCCCTTGTCCTGCACAAAGTGGCGGAAGACGAACACCGGAATGATCAGCGCGATGGCGATGATGCCTGCCGTCAGCGTGCCCGCGCCCCACACATCGGCGCCGGCCCCGAGCAGGAATGCATTTACGAAGCTGAGCACGACGCCGGCCCCGAGCAGCCAGTCCGGCGCCCGCCACGGCCGCTTCACATTCGCATTGTCGACGCGATGGATCCAGCCTGCGTTGAGGTTGAGGAAATTGAACACGATGTAGCAGACGTTGGAGACCGCAAGAACGAACAGATAGTCCGACATCAAGAGCAGGATGAGGTTGAAGGTCAAATCCGTCCACATCCCGTGCGTCGGCGCGCCGTTCTTGTTCACATGCGTGAGATAACGCGGCAACCAGCCGTCCACCGAGCCTTGGTAGAGCGTGCGCGAACTCCCCGCCATGGCGGTGGTGATCGCCAGCATGAGCGCGAGCAGCAGCATCACCACGAGCAGATTGGTGATGAGCGCGCCGCCGCCGACCATCCCGGCCATGGCCTGCGCCACGCCCGAGCCGTCGACGATGCCCGGCGCCATCACCCCGGCGAGGCCGAGCGCACCCTGGAACGCAAGCGGCACGAGGATATAGACCGCGATGCACAGCAGGCCGGAATAGAGGATGGCCTTGTAGGTATCGGTCGCGGGATCCTTGAATTCGCTCGTGTAGCAGATGGCGGTCTCAAATGCGTAGGCCGACCACGCCGCGATGAACAAGCCGCCGAAGAACAGCGTCCAACCCGCCTTGTTCCAAGCCGCCGTCGCCGGATCGGTGCCCGGCGCGAACGGTTGGAACGCCTGCATCGCCACGTCGCCGGTAATCAGCGGCACGATGCCGATGATGAGGAGCGGCAACAGCACCGCCACGCCGACGATGGTTTGCACTCTCGCGGTAGAGAGAATGCCGCGATGCTGGATGGCGAAGGAGATCGCGATCAGGATTGCGCCGATGAAAAAGGTCGAGTTGAGGCGAAGTTTCAGTCCCTCCTTGAGGAAGCCGAGATCGAGGAGTTGAACCTCCCACGTCCTGATGGCCGCCTCGGGCGCAAACAGCGCATTGAGGATGTAGCCCGCCGCGATGCCGCAGCCGATAGCGAGAACCGGCGTCCAGGCGAGCCAATTGCACCACACCGACAGCGGCGCGATGAACTTGGAATAGCGCACCCAAGCCGCCGCACCGTAGACCGAGGCGCCGCCCGATTTATTGGGAAACATGCCCGCGATCTCGGCATAGGTGAAGGCCTGGATGAAACCGAACAGCACCGACAGCGTCCACACCAGGACGGACGGCGTGCCGACCGTGGCGGCGATGCCGCCGATCGAAAACAACACGAGGGCCGGTACGCCGCTCGCGACCCAGAATGCGTCTTTCCAGCCAATGACGCGGTGAAGCTCGGACGACGATGTCGTCGTCGGGCTAGCAGTCTTAGCGGCAGCAACCATGGCT
>DATEMT010000050.1:0-8807 GCA_035275445.1 Methyloceanibacter sp.
GGCTGGCGCGGCGGCTGAGCTTGCGGCGGCTGCGCTTGCGGTTGCGGCGGGCGCGGCTGAGGCGGCCGCTGGCCCTGCTGAGGCTGCGGCGGCGCCGGCCTCTGTCCTTGCTGAGGCCGCGGCGCTTGCGGCATGGGTTGCGGTCCGCCAGGCCAGGCTTGCGCAGGTTGCGGTCCACCTTGCGGCCGCGGCCGCATGGGCTGCGGCTGAGGAATTCCGCCTGCGTTCGGACGGCGGGCTTGCGGCGCTGGCGGCGGTCCCGCGTTCGGCCAAGCTTGCTGCCGCTGCGGCTGACCTTGGGGCTGTTGCGGCGGCGGCCAGGGAATGTCGAGAGGATTATGCGCTGGCGCGCCGGTGGGCGCGCCCGCACCGAAGCCGAATTCGTCGGAGTCGGGCGGCGTCATGGTCGGCACCTCGGGAAACGGCTTTGGCTGAAGCTCGACGATCCCCGCCTCGAGCTGGGCATAGATGCGACGCAAAAGCGGACGAACGTCGAGATTGAGCATCGTGCCATAAGCGTTCACGACCCGACAGGTTTCGGCCCAAGGCGGCAGCGCTTGCAGTGCGCCCTGTTCGAGCGCCTCCACCACTTCGGGGCGGGTTCCGATCCGCGCGGCAAGCTCCATTTCGGAGAGGGCGGTCGCCGCCCTCAAATCTCGAAACAGCTCAGCCACCTCAGCATCATAGCCGGAGGGCATATCCTAGATCCCGTGAATTGGCTGGCGCCGCCACGCGGCGTCCGGCTGCGACACTACCGGTACTCGACGCGCCGCGGTCGGCATCGCAAGGCCGATCCCTATTCAAGCTTGTCTCCGCCAACACAAGCCCAACCGCATCCGGTCTGCACGTCGGCGAGAGACTAGCATATCGGGGGCGCGGGTTAAGGCTTCTCATCGGCCAAAAATCTCAGACCTGCACGCCGTGTTCGACGGCAAAGCGGCGCAAATCCTCGCGAAGCGAAGTGGCCTTGCTCTCGAGCAGCTCATCCAGGCGCTTGGAGAGCTCGCCCGCGTCGAGCGACAGGACCATGGCCTTGATCGGCCCGACCGAGGCCGGAGCCATCGAGATCGAGCGGAAGCCAAGCCCGATGAGCGTCATGGCTTCGAGCGGCTTGCCGGCCATTTCGCCGCACAAATTGAGCGGCACGCCGTGACGCTTCGCACCTTCGACGATCGACTTCAGCGCCTTGAGGCCGGCCGGATTGAGCGAATCGAAACGCTCCGCCACGCGCGTGTTGCCGCGATCGGCCGCAAACAGAAATTGCATCAGGTCGTTCGAGCCCACCGAGGCAAAATCGGCCAAGGGCAGCACGCGGTCAAGTTGCCACAACATCGCCGGCACCTCGATCATGACGCCGACCTTGAGCGTCTTGGGCTCGGGGCGGCCGTGGCGCTTGAGGATCGTCAGCTCACGGTCGATGAGCGCACGGGCAGCCTCGAATTCCGCGACATCGGCGATCATGGGCAGCATGAGACGAAGCTCGCGGCCGGCCGCCGCCCTGAGCAGCGCCCTCACTTGCGTGCGGAACACGGCCGGACGGTCGAGCGCCATGCGGATCGCGCGCCAGCCGAGCGCCGGGTTCTCCTCGATGGCCCCGCGGAAATAGGGCAGCACCTTGTCGCCGCCGACATCGAGCGAACGGAACACGACCGGGCGCTGATCGGCGGCATCGAGAATGGCTTTGTAGAGCCGCGTCTGCTGCTCGAGTCTTGGAAACGTCGCCGCGATCATGAATTGGAGCTCGGTGCGGAACAGGCCGATGCCGTCGGCGCCGGACTGATCGAGATGGGGCAGGTCGAACAGGAGGCCGGCATTGATGTGCAGGCCGACGCGCTCGCCGTCCAAGGTGACGGGGGGCACGGTGCGCAAGGCGGCGTATTGGGCCTGACGCCGCGCGCGGAAGCGAACCTTGTCGGCATAGGCCGAGACGACTTCCTGGGTCGGCCGGACATGCAACTCGCCGCCTTCGGCATCGACGATGGCGGCGTCGCCCGGCTCGACCGCTTCGAGCGCGCCCTTGACCCCGGTCAGCGCGGCAATGCCGAGCGCGCGGGCCACGATGGCGACGTGGCTCGCGGTGCCGCCCTCCTCGAGCACGAGCCCGCGCAGGCGCTGCCGGTCGTAGTCGAGCAGCTCGGCCGCGCCCATGGTGCGGGCGATGACGATCGAGTCCTGCGGCAGGCTTCCCGTCGCCGCCGTGCCGATCCCGCCCGCGAGCAGCCGCAGCAACCGGTTGGACAGATCGTCGATATCGTGCAGACGGTCGCGCGCATGCGTGTCGGACATGCGCAACATGCGCGCGCGCGTATCGTTGCGCACGCGCTGCACCGCGGCCTCGGCGGTGAGGCCAGTGAGCAGCGCCTCATCCAGACGCCGGCGCCAGCCATGATCGTGAGCGAACATGCGGAAGGTTTCCAGCACCTCGCGATGCTCGCCGGCCCGTGCCAAGTCGCCGCGCTCCAGCATGGTGTCGATCGCGCCGGTCAGCTCTTCGATCGCCTGGGACAGCCGGCGCCGCTCGACCTCGATGTCCTCGGCGATCAGGCGCGTGACGACGATGCGGGGTTCGTGAAGCACGACGTGACCGAGGGCCACGCCCTCGGACATGGAGGTGCCGCCGAACCGCGCCGCGCCCTCGCGCCGCTCCTCCGCCGCGAGCGCGTCGGTGACGAGGCCACCCGAGGCGATCGTCTCGGCAAGCACCATGGCGGTGGTCTGAAGCGCTTCGACCTCCTCGTCGCTGTATTGCCGCTTGGTGCGGTTCTGCACCGTGAGCACGCCGATGGTGTGGCCGCCGCGCAGGATCGGCACGCCGACGAAGGCGTGATAGATCTCCTCTCCCGTCTCGGGCCGGTAGGAGAAGGCCGGATGAAGCTGAGCATCGGGGAACTGCATCGGCTCGGCCTGTTCGGCAATCAGGCCGACCAGGCCTTCTCCCGGCTTCAGATGCGTGCTGTGGACGGCGATCGGATTGAGGCCTTCCGTCGCGAAAAGCTCAAGCGAGCCGTCGCGGCGGCGCAGGTAGAGCGAGCACACCTCGGCAACCATGTTCGAGGCGATCAGCACCACGACCTTGTCGAGGCGCGCCTGCACGCTCTCGCGCGCAGCCATGACCTCGCGCAAGCGGCGCAGCAACTGCCTCGGAGCGCCAACCGGAGTAACCATAAGCAACAGTCCTCGCCGAACGGCAGAGCGGCAGTCCCGCAGTGAAAGAAAGCTTCAGGCCGGCCGCCAATATCCGCTAGCGGCTATCCAAACCGAACAAGGAATGCAAAGTTCGCACCGCAAGCTCGGCATAGGCCGCGTCAATCAATACGCTGATCTTGATCTCCGAGGTCGAGATCGCCTCGATATTGATGCCTTTTTCGGCAAGCGCGCTGAACATTTGCGCGGCAACGCCGGCGTGGCTCCGCATACCCACACCTATCGCCGATACCTTGGCGATGTCGGTCGAGCCACGCAAGTCGAAATAGCCGATCGTATCCTTGGCGTTGCGGAGGACCTCGAGAGCCCGGTCGAGATCGGCGCTCTGGACCGTGAAGGTGAGATCGGTGTAGCTGCCGTCCTCCGAGACGTTCTGCACGATCATGTCGACATTGATATGGGCCTCGGCGAGCGGGCCGAACACGCGCGCCGCGACGCCCGGCTTGTCGGCGACTTTGAGCAGGGTCACCTTGGCCTCATCCCGCGCATAGGCAATTCCGCTGACGACGTTCTGCTCCACGATCTCATCCTCATGGCAAACGAGTGTTCCAAGCTCAAGCGCCGCGTCGGTGCTCTTGCCGTCGAGGTCGGGCGGATCGAAGCTCGAGCGCACGAGCACCCTCACGCCCCTCTGCATGGCAAGCTCGACCGAGCGGGTCTGGAGCACCTTTGCCCCTTGCGAGGCCATTTCTAGCATCTCTTCGTAAGAAATACGGTCCAGCCGGTGGGCCTTGGGCACCACCCTCGGGTCGGTCGTGTAGACGCCGTCGACGTCGGTATAGATGTCGCAGCGGTCGGCCTGGAGCGCCGCGGCAAGCGCGACCGCGCTCGTATCGGAGCCGCCGCGGCCGAGCGTCGAGATGCGGTTCCCCGGCGCGACCCCCTGGAAGCCGGCGACCACGGCGATCTCGCCGTCGATCATGCGCGCCTTCAACGCGTCAACGTCGAGGCCGGTGATGCGGGCGGAGCGATGAGCGGCATTGGTGTTGAGGGGGATCTGCCAACCTTGCCAGGAGCGCGCCTTCAGGCCCATCGCCTGCAAAACAAGCGCAAGCAGCCCCGAGGTGACCTGCTCGCCCGAGGACACAACGGCGTCGTATTCGCGGCCGTCATATTGGGCCGACACATCGCCGCCGTTCTCTTTGCGCTCCTTGAAGCCCCAGGCCTCGTCGACAAGCGCGACCAGTCGGTTGGTGGCGCCGGCCATGGCCGATACCACCACGGCGCAATGGTGCCCGGCGTCGGCCTCGCGCTTGACATGCGCGGCGACGTTGCGGATGCGGGCAATGTCGGCGACGGACGTGCCGCCGAATTTCAACACCAAAAGCGCCATGGCTCCGTCCTTGCGGGCCGTCGGCCCACAATAAGAGGGCCGGCCCATTCAAGGGACCGGCCGGACACGCCGCCTTCATACTGACTGACGGGGCGTGCCGCAACCTGCCCTGTCCTTGGCTTTAGAGAAGTTAATAGGCCGTGGCTTGACAGGTTAAGGCCGGGATGGCCTTCGTCGGCGATGGCTGAGACCAACCGCACTCTCGACCGGGACGAGGTCGCCCGCTTCGCGCGGCTCGCCGGCGAGTGGTGGGACGCAAACGGCCCGTTCAAGCCGCTCCACCGCATCAACCCGGTCCGGCTGACTTATATTCGCGACCGGCTGTGCCGGCGGTTCGCCCGCGACGCAAAGGCTGGCCGAAGCCTCGATGGGCTTTCCGTGCTCGACATCGGCTGCGGCGGCGGGCTCGTCGCCGAGCCGCTCGCCCGCCTCGGCGCCACGGTCACCGGCATCGACCCCGCGCCCGAGACCATCGAAGCCGCCAAGGCCCACGCCGAGGGCGCCGGACTTGACATCGCCTACCGGGCCGCGACCGCCGAGGACCTGGCGCGCGAGGGCGCCGCCTTCGATGCCGTGCTTCTGCTCGAAGTTGTCGAGCACGTGCCGGACATGAAGCTGTTTCTCAAATCGGTCGTGTCGCTGGTCGCACCCGGCGGCGTGATGATCCTCTCGACGCTGAACCGCACGATCAAAGCTTACGCGCTCGCCATTGTCGGCGCCGAGGTGATCTTGCGCTGGGTGCCGGCAGGGACGCATGACTGGAACCGGTTCGTCACGCCCGAGGAGCTTCGCGCCGCGCTCGGCGCAGCCGGCCTCACGGTCAGCGATATGACCGGCATGGTCTATCACCCGCTCGCCGACGAGTGGCGGCTGTCGCAGGACATGGACGTGAACTACTTCGCCACGGCGGAGGCTAAGCCGCCCGGCCGGATCGAGCGTTCAGACGGTCAGTAGCGGGGGCGCGGAGGGTAATAATAGCGGTCGCGCGGAGGCGCGTAATAGCCTTGCGCTCCGTAAGGGTCGAACCACCGTCCGAATATCCCACGTCGCTTCTTTTTCCTCTGCGGATAGCCATCGCCCGGCTGGAACCATGGCGGAACGGCGTAGCCGTATTCGGGATACCTGCCGGCGCCGGGGCTCGCGACTTTCGGTCCTTCACCGCCAGCCGTGACGCCGGTCAGCACGACTTGGGTCTGCGGCAAGCCGTTGGCCTCGACCAGGGCGTAGAGCGTGGCGGCATTCTTCTTGGACAGCCGCACGCAGCCATGCGAGGCGGGCTTGCCGAGATTCTTCTCCTCCATCGTGCCGTGAATGGCATGGCCATCCTTGGTGAAGAAGATCGCATTCGGCATGGGCGCGTTGTCCCATTGCTTGCTGTACCAGATCTTGTTCATCGAAGAGGCGGTGTAGTTGCCGGACGGGGTCGAGTAGCCGCGCGCGCCGGTCGAGACCGGCCACGAATAAAGCTCAACCCCGTCGACGAAGACCGTCATCTCCTGCGATGCTTTGTCGATATTGATGACGATACTGGACTTGGGCTTCTCGGGGACGGCGCTCGGCGCGGCCTCAGCAGCTTCCGGCTTCGCCGCCGATCCGTTAGCGGGCGCTGACGGCGTTGCGGCTTTCTGCCCACCGTGCGGCGCGGTGCCGTGTGTCGGAGATGTCGTAGACGCGGCCGGCGGCGTGCTCTGGCCGGAGGTTGCCGGCGCCGCGCTTGGGCTCGGAGTCGCGGTACCCGGGGTTGCAGCCGTCGGCGGCGCGGTCTGTCCGGAGGTTGCCGGCGCAGCATTCGGGCTCGTCGTCGCGGCTCCCGGGTTCGCCGGCGCAGCCTGCCCTTCAGGGGCGGTCACCGGCGCTGTGGCGCCGGGTGTCGTGGCGGCCGGCGCGTTGGGGCTCGTTTCGGCGTTCGCGGGCAAGGCCAAGGCCATCGCCAGGAACGGAACGGCGAGCAGAGTACGGAATTGTGGCAAGGAGGCAGTGAAGCGCATCTTTCGACCCTGGTTGCGCAGAACCCAATCGCCCGGCGACCTTTAGATAGGTAATCTTAAAGGCCAGAACAGGGCGTCCCGTGCAATTTGTAGCTGCAAGGCTGCAAACAAGAGGTTACCTCGCGATGATGACGCCCGTTTGTAAGACCCACAATCAGTTGTGGTCTTCGGGCAACACCGGCAGCGGCACGGCGGGGATTCCTTCCTCATGCAGCGATCTTGCGTCCTCCAGGCTTGCCTCGCCGTAGATGCTGTGCGTCTCGATCTCGCCGTAATGCATCTTGCGCGCCTGTTCGGGAAAGGTTGACCCGACATTCTCGGCATTCGCCGCCAGATGGTCGCGAAGGCCTTTCAGGAAGGCATAGGTCTTCTTGCGCTCAGCAGCGCCGCGATCGTGGCCCGTCGCGATGCGCGCCTCCTTCACCGCGGGCGCCATCGGCGCCTTCCGCACCAGGCGGCTGCCGCAATCCGGGCAAATGACGGCGTGGGCCGTGGTTTGGACTTCGTAGGCGTCTCCTGACGCAAACCAAGCGTCGAAGTCGTGTCCCCGGTCGCAGACGAGCGCAAAGCGAATCATGACGCCTTCTTCCCCGACGAGGCCGGCGGAGGCTCGGCGACCGCGACCGCGAAGTCGCGGCCATGCTTGAGCGCGGGGATGCGGGCGCGTGCTTCGGCAGCTTCGGCAAGATCGATATCGGCAAAGACGACGCCCGGCGCCTCGCCCCCTTCGGCCAGGATCTCGCCCCAGGGCGAGACGATCAGGCTGTGGCCGAAAGTGGAGCGGCCATTCTCGTGCAAGCCGCCTTGGGCCGCGGCGAGAACGAACGTGCCGGTTTCGATCGCGCGGGCGCGGATCAGAACGTGCCAATGGGCCTCTCCCGTCTGCTTGGTGAAGGCGGCGGGGACGGCGATGAACTCAGCGCCAGCAAGCGCGAGCGCGCGGTAGAGAGCTGCGAAGCGGAGATCGTAGCAGATCGAAAGCCCCAAGCGGCCGAAGGGAAGCTCGACAACGATCGCGGTCGCGCCCGGCCGGGCGTGGTCGGATTCGCGGTAGCTCTCGCCGCCGGCGAGATCGACATCGAAGAGATGCAGCTTGTCGTAACGCGCCGCGATCCTCCCCTCCGGATCGATGAGATAGGAGCGGTTGGCGACGCGCACCCCGTCGAGCCTGATGGCGAGCGAGCCGACATGCAGGAAAATGCCAAGCGCGGAAGCGAGCGCGCGAAACCGGGCAAGCGGTGCGCTCGCCTCCTCGGTCTCGGCCGCCTCGATCACGAGCTCGGGCTTGAGCTCCATCAGCGCGGTATTCTCCGGCGTCTGCACATAGGCCGCGCCGCCTTCCGCCGCGCGGCGGATCAGCGCCTCGGCGTGTCCCACATTGGCCTCGGCGTCGCGGCCGGAACGGAGCTGCACCAGCGCGGCGCGGAAGCGTTTGCCTGAGGGCCGTGTCATGTCTCTTCGGCGCCCGCAAGCAAGGCGGGGTCGTTGGCGATGAGGGCGTCGAGCCTGCCTCCGTGTTCGAGCGCGGCGAGTTCGGCATGGCCGCCGACATGGCGCCCGTCGATGAAGATTTGCGGCACGCTCCGCAGGCCCCCCGTGCGTCCGATCATCTCGCCGCGCTTTTCATCGTCGAAGGCGACGTCGATCTCCTCGATGGCCAGTCCCTTGTCGGCGAGGAGGCGCTTGCTGGCACGGCAGTAACCGCAGAAGGGCGTGGTGTAGAGAACGATGCGCGTCATGGGCGGGGGATTCGACACCTCTCACATAACTGGGCGGTTAACGCCGCCCGCGCAAGATCAAAGCCCGAAGGCGGCGGTCTCGACGACGCGGGCGAGCGCGAGCACATCGACCCGGGCCGCTCCCGCCCGCTTCAACGCCCGGGCGCAGGCCTCCGCGGTCGCCCCGGTCGTAATCACGTCGTCAACCACCACGAGCTTCCGGCCCCCGATCCGGCGGCCCGCGTCCTTCTCGACGCGGAAGGCGCCGGCGACATTGCGGCGACGCTGATCGGCGCTGAGCCCCACTTGGCTCGCCGTCCGCCGCACCCGCTTGAGCGCGAAGCAATCGACGGGGATATGGCAGAGCCCCCCCAGCGCCACGGCGAGCATGGCCGACTGGTTGAACCGCCGCCGCCACAGCCGCGCGGTATGGAGCGGCACCGGAACGATGAGATCGGCGTCGGCGATGAGTTCGGCGCCCGCCCTGGCGAGCCAGCGCGCGAACAGGGCCAGGCCCTCATGCCGGTCGCGATATTTGAAGCTCTGGACAAGCTCGCGCATGGC
>DATEMT010000051.1:0-5916 GCA_035275445.1 Methyloceanibacter sp.
CGGCCCGCAACATGACCAAGGGCACCGTCTTGCGCGATCACGTCGCCGCCGTGTCGTGCGGCCTCTATCGCGGCGAGGCGGTCCTCGATCTCGATTACGCCGAAGACTCCGACGCCGACGCCGACGCCAATTTCGTCATGACAGGCTCGGGCGGGATCGTCGAAGTGCAAGGCACGGCCGAGACCGAGCCCTTCGCCCAAGAGCAATTCGATCAGCTCATGGCGCTGGCGCGGCGGGGCATCGCCGAGCTTGTGGCGCTGCAGAAGCTCACCGTCGCTTGAGCACGGCGGCGATGCTCCGGCGCGGCGCCAGGATCGTCACGGCAAGCCACAACGAGGGCAAAGTCAGGGAGCTCGCCGAGCTGTTCGCGCCTTACGGCGTCGCCTGCGTGTCGGCGGCGAGCCTCGGCCTCCCCGAACCCGACGAAACCGGCGCTAGCTTCGCCGCGAACGCGGCGCTGAAAGCCGAAGCGGCGGCGAAGGCATCGGGCCTGACGGCAATCGCCGACGATTCCGGTCTCGAAGTGGCGGCGCTTGGCGGGGCGCCCGGCATCCGCTCGGCGCGCTGGGGCGGCGAGGCGCGGGATTTCGGCCTCGCCATGGAACGCGTCCAGCGCGAGCTCGAAGCCAAGGGCGCTTCGGACCTTCGCGCCAATTTCACTTGCGCGCTCGCGCTCGCCGCCCCCGTAGCGCCTGCGCGCGTGTTCGAGGGCAAGGTTTTCGGCACGTTGACCTGGCCGCCACGCGGACTTCGCGGCTTCGGCTACGATCCAATCTTCGTGCCGGACGGCTATACTCAGACCTTCGGCGAGATGGCGCCGGCTGAGAAGAACGCGCTTTCGCATCGCATGCGCGCCTTCGAGAAGCTCATGGAAGCGACCTATGACGATTGACAGCTTGCCCCCTCACCCGGCTCGCCGCGATAGGGCGAGCCACCCTCTCCCACAGGGGGAGAGGGATGGCAGTGCGACCCCGGCAAGGGAAGAAGAAGGTTTCGGGGTCTATGTGCATTGGCCGTTCTGCCGCGCCAAATGTCCCTATTGCGACTTTAACTCCCATGTCCGCCATGGCGGCATCGAGGAGAGCCGCTTCCTCTCGTCCTACCTTGCCGAGCTTGCGTACTTCTCTTCGCTTGCGCCCGCACGGAGCGTCGGAAGCGTGTTCTTCGGCGGCGGCACGCCGTCGCTCATGCAGGTCGAAACGGTGGCGGCGATCCTCGAGGCGATCGCCAAGCATTGGCGGCTCGAGGGCGATGCCGAGATCACGCTCGAAGCCAATCCCACCAGCGTCGAAGCGGCGCGTTTCGCCGGTTACCGCGCCGCCGGCGTCAACCGGCTCTCGCTCGGGGTGCAGGCGCTCGACGACGCGAGCCTCAAGGCGCTCGGGCGCCAGCACAGCGCCGATGAGGCGCTCGCCGCGCTCGATCTCGCCAAGCGCCATTTCGGCCGCGTCTCGTTCGATCTCATCTATGCGCGCGAAGGCCAGACGGCACGGGGCTGGCGCGACGAGCTCGGCCGCGCGCTCGGCCATGCGAGCGATCACCTCTCGCTCTATCAGCTCACCATCGAGCCCGGCACGCCGTTTGCGGCGCGCCACGCAGCGGGCACGCTCAGAACGCCGAACGGGGCCGAGGCCCGCGCGCAATATCTCCTCACCCAGGAGCTTTGCGAGGCGGCGGGCCTTCCCGCCTACGAAGTTTCGAACCATGCGCGGCCGGGATCGGAGTCGCGCCACAATCTGCTCTATTGGCGCGGCGCCGATTATGCCGGCATCGGCCCGGGCGCCCACAGCCGCATCGGTATGGACGGGAGAAAGCGCGCGCTCGCCACGATAAAGTCTCCGGAGGATTGGCGCGCCTCGGTCGAAGCGCGCGGCCATGGGCTGGCGAGCGAGGAGAGCTTGAGCGCGGACGAGGCGGCCGAAGAGTATCTCCTCATGGGGATGAGGCTTAGCGAGGGCATCGATCTCGAACGGTTCGCCGCGATCGGCGGCCCTGCCCTCGACGAAGCGCGCATCGCGTCCCTTGCCGAAGACGGTCTCGTCCGGCGCGCCGGGAGCCGGCTCGCGGCCACGGCGAAAGGGCGGCTCGTGCTCGACCGGCTGATCGTCGAGCTTGCGCCCGGTTAATTGGACGAGGCGGTTGCGAAGGAGCGCGGCGCGGGGTCGATCACTTGCGGACCCCCTGCCCGCACTTCGAGGATGGCAAGTCCCCGCTCGCAGGTTCCGTCCGGCAGCAGCCGGAACAGCCCATCGACGCCGGTGAAACCGCTCGACCGCGTGAGTTGCCCGGTCGTGAAGCGCTGACCTGCCGGATTGGGCGAGAGCGAGACGGCAAGGCTCACCGCGTCATAACCGAGGCTCGCGATGCGGGGCGGCGCCGAGCCGTAGGTCTTGGTATAGCGCTCGACGAAGCCGCTCCAGCCTTTGGGGTCGGGCGCGGGATACCATCCGCCGACCAACGCCTTGTCGTTGCCGATGCCGGGATAGTCCCATTGCCCCGTGCCGATGAACTGAACGCTCGCGCTCGTGAGCCCCGAGGAGGCGAGATGCGGCGCAAGATCGGGAAGGTCTTCGCGGCCGGCCGGAAGAAAGAGCGCATCGACGCCCTGCCCCGACTTGATCGCGCTCGCGACCTGCTTCACCGGGCCTTGCATCGCGCCGGCATCGCCAGGCGCGAAGGTCTCGCGAACCGGCGCCTGGCCGCCGCCGGAGGACACCGCGCGTGCAAACGCGGTTTCGGCGATGCGGCCATAGGCCGATTGCGGGATCAGCTCGGCGAAATTGCGTTTTCCCCGCGACAGCGCGAAGGAGACGATGCGCGGCACGTCGCGTCCGGCGAGGAAACTCAAGAGATAGACGCCGTCGCCTGCGACCTTCTCGTCGCTGGAGAACGCGATCATCGGCACGCCGCCTTGGCGCGCGATCGGAGCGGCGGCCGTCACTTCCTGGGCGAAGAGCGGGCCGATGATGAGCTCGGCGCCCTCTTGCAGCGCGCTTTGGGCGGCAAGCCGCGCGCCATCGGGCGAGCCTTTGGTGTCCTTGGGGATCAGCGTGATGTTCGGGTTGTCGAAGTCGAACAGCGCGAGCTCGGCCGCCTGCTTCAGCGCTTTCGCCACGGCGGGCGTCGAGCCCGAGGCGGTGATGGGAAGGAGGACGGCGACCTTCACCGCGCCGCCCGAGCCGGTAATGGAGGGACCCGGTCCGCTGAAGCCGCCGCCGCTCCCGCCGCCGCATGCTGAAAGAAGCGACACGATGCTCAACGCGGCGAAGGCGAGCCGCAAGGCCCCGAGACTGCCGATGACGCCGCGTGAAAACCGCATGACCCCGTTGCTTCGTTGCGGGCGCGCAGGGCGCACCCCCGGAGGGCCAAGCTCGCGAGCAAAAATGGCCCAAACGTGATGGACGCAGGCCGACTATATCACGTAACGTTTTCGGGCCTAGCCAGCCGCAACTCTCGGGCTCTCAGCGAGTGCAAGACCGGCAAGACGAGGACCGAATGAGCGGGGCTTCCGCCCCTGTCGCGGCGCGCGCGGGCGAGACGCTCTCCGATCTTCTGGCAAGACCGCTTGCGCCGGCGCTCTATCTCGTGGCGACGCCGATCGGCAATCTCGCCGACATTTCGCTCCGCGCGCTGTCGGTGCTCGCCCGCGCCGATCTCATCGCGGCGGAAGACACGCGCCACTCGAAGAAGCTCTTGTCGCATTTCGGCATCGGCGGGGCGACAAGCGCCTATCACGAGCACAATGCCGAGCGCGAGCGCCCGCGCCTGATCGGGCGGCTCCGCGCCGGACAGAGGGTCGCGCTCATCTCGGACGCGGGCACCCCGCTCGTCTCGGACCCCGGCTACAAGCTCGCGCGCGAAGCGCTCGATGCGGGGATTGCCGTCGTGAGCATCCCCGGACCTTCGGCCGCGCTCGCGGCGCTGACGAGCGCCGGCCTTCCGACCGACACGTTCCTGTTCGCGGGCTTCCTGCCGGCGAAATCGGGGCCGCGCCGGGCGCGGCTCGAAGAGCTCCGGGCCGTGCCGGGGACGCTCATCTTCTTCGAGACGGGCCCGCGCCTCGCCAAAAGCCTGGCCGACATGGCCGACGTGCTCGGCCCACGCGAAGGCGCGATCGCCAAGGAACTGACCAAGCTGCATGAGAGCGTGACGCGCGGCGAACTCAGTACGCTCGTCGATGCGCTGTCGGGCGAGGCGCTCAAAGGCGAGTTCGCGATCGTGGTCGGGCCGCCAGCGGAAGGGGCGAGCGAGGCGAGCGACGCGGCGATCATCGAACAGCTCGAAAAGGCGCTGAACGTCGAGAGCTTCCGCGACGCGGTGCGCTCGGTCTCCGAAGTGCTGCAAGTCGGCCGCGCGCGCGTCTACGAGCTTGGGCTCAAGCTCAAGCGCAAATGAGGAAGCGGACCGAGCGCGTCCGGGCCTATCGACGCGGGCGCCTCGCGGAAACGCTGGTTGCCGTTCTCCTCCGGCTCAAGGGCCATCGCATCGTGGCGCGGCGCTACGCAACGCCGGTCGGCGAGATCGACCTCGTTGCGCTCAAAGGACGGCGGCTCGCCTTCGTCGAGGTGAAACGGCGCAAGACGGTGGACGACGCCGCCTTCTCGGTGACGGCGAAGCAGCGGCGGCGGATCGTGCGGGCCGCCCAATATTGGCTCGCGAGCCACCCCGCCTTCGCCGACCACGACATCGCCTTCGACGTGGTTCTGGCGGCGCCGTGGCACTTCCCGCGCGTCATCGCCAACGCCTTTCCCGTCTAGCCGCGTCTCGCGACGCGCATCGGTCCGTAAAGGACGGCTGCATATGGGGTGGAGACAGCGGTCGGACTCCGATTATAAGGAGCCCATGGCCCTCAAAGTCGCCTTCCAGATGGACCCCATCGAGCGCATCGATATCAGGGGCGATTCGACCTTCGCCCTCCTGCTCGAGGCGCAGTGGCGCGGCCACGACGTGTTCTACTACACGCCGAACAATCTTTCGCTCCGCGGCGGCAAGCTCATCGCCGAAGGCCACAGCCTCACCGTCGAGGACAAGCCCGGCAATCACTACCGCCTCGCCCATCCGCGCAGCGTCGATCTCGCCGAGTTCGACGTGGTCCATCTCCGCCAGGACCCGCCCTTCGACATGGCCTATATCACCACCACGCATCTGCTCGAACGCCTCCAGCCCAAGACGGTCGTGGTCAACGATCCGGCCGCGGTGCGCAATGCGCCGGAAAAAATCTTCGTGCTCGATTTCCTCGACCTGATGCCGCCGACGCTGGTGACGCGCTCGCTCGCCGACATCAAGGCGTTCCGCGCCAAGCACAAGGACATCGTGGTGAAGCCGCTCTACGGCAACGGCGGCGCCGCCATCTTCCGCATTGCCAAGGGCGACACCAATCTCAACTCCCTGATCGAGCTTCTCGGCTCTACCTTCCGCGAACCGATCATGGTGCAACGCTACCTGCCCGAGGTGCGAAAGGGCGACAAGCGCATCATCCTCGTGGACGGCGAGCTCGCGGGCGCGATCAACCGCGTGCCGGCGCCGGACGAAACGCGCTCCAACCTGCATGTCGGCGGAACGGCCGAGCCCGCGACGCTGACCAAGCGCGACAAGGAGATCTGCGCGCGGCTCGGTCCCGAGCTGAGACGGCGCGGGCTGATCTTTGCCGGGATCGACGTGATCGGCGACCATCTCACCGAGATCAACGTCACGTCGCCGACAGGGATCCGGCAGGTTTCTCAGTTCGGCGGACCGGACATCGCCGCCATGATCTGGGACGTGGTCGAGCGCAAGGTCAAGGCCGAGCGGCGCAAGCACAGGGCTTGAGCGTCGAGCGCTACGGACTCTGCTTCGGCCGTTGTCGTTTGGTCCGTTTCGACGCCGGACGCTTCGCCGCTTGCGCGGGCGCGGCGGTTTCATGAGACGGCAATCGCG
>DATEMT010000052.1:0-13491 GCA_035275445.1 Methyloceanibacter sp.
TCGCCTGGGCCTCGTGTCCGCAGAAGGGCGTGCTGTCGCTACCGCTCACTTATGCGCCGGTCAGCTTTACCGACAAGGCCATCGAGATGGTCAAAAAGCGCGGCTGTCGCACCTATGTGCACCACCCCATTCTCGACGCGCGCCATTGGGGCATCATCGACGGCAAGGACGTCGACACGCCGGGCTATCACCAGACCCATTCCTGTTATGCGGTGGCCGCGTTCCACGAGGCGCTGCGCATCATTCTCGGCTACGGCCGGCGCCGCAAAGCGTCCGACTACGCCTATCACGAGAAGGCGCTGCGTCAGGCGGTCGAGGCCATGGGCTGCGACGTAACCTCCAACATGACCAGCCTGATCGTGCTCAACCTGCCGGGCAATCTCAAGGGCAAGGAGAAGGAGCTGGTGCAGGGCGCACGCTCGCGCGGCTTCGGCATCTGGCCGACGCTGTCGGAGCCGGTGCAGGTGCGCATCGGCATTCTCAATCAGCTGTCACCCGAGCAGATCGGCGAGATCGCGAGCCGCTTCGCCGACGCTATGCTGGACATGGGCGCGAAGTTCGACAAGCAGCAGGTGATGAACGGGCTGAAGTCCTACTACGCCAAGGCGGCTTAGGGTTCACCGCCGTTAACACCTGAAGGCTCCGCACGCGATAGCGTGGGATCGTGAGGCTGTGTGCAGTCGCCTTGGTCCTCTCGCTTTGCGCCGTCACGCCGCCTTGGCGTAATACGACTTGAGCTGGTTCAGGACCTTCTGCTTGTCGAACTCGGCGCCCATGCCGAGCATCGCGTCGGCGAAGCGGCTCACGATCTCACCGATCTGCTCGGGACTGAGCTGATTGAGAATGCCGATGCGAACCTGAACCGGTTCCGACAGCGTCGGCCAAATGCCGAAGCCCTGCGCTCGCGCGCCTTGCACCAGTTCCTTCTCCTTGCCCTTGAGCCGGCCCGGCAGGTTGAGGACGATGAGGCTCGTCATGTTCGAGGTGACGTCGCAGCCCATGCTTTCGACCGCCTGGCGCAGCGCCTTCTCGTGATAGGCGTAATCCGACGCTTTGCGGCGGCGCCCGTAGCCGAGAATGATGCGCAGCGCCTCGTGGAAGGCGGCCACCGCATAGCAGGAATGAGTCTGGTGGTAGGCGGGCGTCTCGACGTCCTTGCCGTCGATGATGCCCCAATGGCGCGCGTCGAGGACGGGGTGATGCACATAGGTGCGGCAGCCGCGCTTCCTCACCATCTCGATCGCCTTGTCGGTGAAGCTGACCGGCGCATAGGTGAGCGGCAGCGACAGCACGCCCTTCTGCGGACACGAGGCCCAGGCCACCACGCCGGGATAGTCATCGATGTTGAAATCGGCGACGCCGAGGCTCGACACGGCATCGACAATGCCCATCACGTCGTGCTTGAGGCAGGCATCGCTGAAGGCTTTGATGTCGTTGATGCGGCCCGAGCCCGTCTCCCAATGCGCCATGAAGGCCCACATCGGCTTATGCCCGGCGAGCGCCTTGTCGATGGTCTCGGCGGTGACCGACTGGCCGTGCGCGGTCTCGACCACGACTACGCTTTTCGGCTTCGGATTGAGCGAATCCGCCGCAAGCTCCTCTTTGGTCGCGGCCTTCATCCGGATGGTGAGACTGTCGATGCCCGAGAACGTGCCGTTCGGGAACGTCACCACCTTGTCGCCCGGCAAGATCAGCGATAGCACGCAATCCAGCCCCGAAAAGCCCGTGCCGGCGACGCCGAAAGTGTAGACGTTCTTGGTGCCCCACAGCTCGCGCAGCATCTGCTTGGCTTCCATCATGCCGCGCAGCACGTCTTTTTGCATGTGATCGGCGACGCCGGTCTTGGCGAAGCGCTCGAGCACCCTGGGATCGGTGTTCCCCGGCCCCGGGCCGGCAGCGAGCGTTGCGGGGATTTCAAGCGGCGGAAAGATCTTCGTCATGGGAACACCCTCTGGTCACAAGCGTCTTCGCGCAAATGAGGAAGCACAATCCTCTAGCCGTCAAGACGCACTGCGGCAAGACCGAGCAGAACGCGATTTCGGCGTTCGGCTCAACTGCCCGAGACGGAGAAGGGGGCGCGAGGAAAAGGAAGAAGCCCCGAACGGGGGGAGCGGGGCTTCTTCCGTTAGTTCCCTGCGGGGACGGTGATGGGAGGGAACGCCATCACCGAGACGCGAACTTACGCTCATTTCCGGCGTGAGGGGGACTTTTTTGTGAAAATGGTTAAGGTTAACAATTTGGAACCGGCGAAGCGTCGCCGCAGAGCTCGAAACAGGGTATAGCAAGGGGGAACACGGGGTCGTCCATGAGAAACAAGTCTTTGAGTTTGGCCGCAGTTTTCGCCGCCATGATCGGCTTCGCGCAACTCCCGGCCGACGCCGCGCCGTGCGGCAACAACAGCGGCGGTTTTGAGGGCTGGAAGAAGGTCTTCGCGGGCGAGGCCTCCGGCAGGGGTGTCGGGTCCAAGGCAATCGCGGCCCTCATGGCGACCGATTATTCGGTGGGAACCATCAGGGCCGACCGCGGCCAGAAGAGCTTCAAGCTCAGTCTCGATCAGTTCATGGCGAAGCGAGGCGGCCCGGCCATCGCCTCCCGGGGCAAAGGCATGCGATCTGCCAATGCGGGCCTGTTCTCCTCGATCGAGAAGCGGTTCGGCGTTCCGGCCGGCCCGCTCATCGCCATTTGGGGAATGGAGACCGGCTTCGGCAGCTTCATGGGCAACCAGCCGACGATTTCCGCTGTCGCCACCCTCGCCTACGATTGCCGTAGGCCCGAATATTTCACCGACCAGCTTTATGCGGCGCTCCAGCTTGTCGATCGCGGCGTGCTGAGCAGCGCGACGCGCGGCGCCATGCATGGCGAGGTCGGTCAGACCCAGTTCCTGCCGAAGAGCATCCTGCTTTACGCCGTCGACGGCGACGGCAACGGCGTCATCAATCTCAACACCAAGGCCGATGCGCTGGCCTCGACCGCCAATTTCCTGAAAGGTCACGGCTGGGTCCGGGGCGCGGGCTATCAGCCGGGACAACCGAACTTCGCCGCAATCCAGGGCTGGAACGCCGCCGGCGTCTATCAGCAAGCCATCGCCATCATCGGCAAGCGCATCGACGGGGGCTAGCGGAAGCGGCGCAGCGACGTCTCGCCCCGCCGGCGAATCTGCGCTACCTGCTTGAGACGTGACCGGACAGAAAGACCAGCCGACCGAAGCACAGTCCTCCCGCGCGCTTGCCCAAGCGCTCGGCAAGCTGATCGCGCTCGCGCTCGTGGTCGTCGCGGTGATCCTCATCGAGCGCTATTGCACCGTCGAGATTCCTCCCTTCGGTCCGGGCGCGAAAATCGTGTCGATCGACGGCGACACCTTGCGCGCGGCCAACGGCGCCGAATATCGCCTGTTCGGCATCGACGCGCCCGAGCTTGCGCAGAGCTGTAGCGAGGCCAACGGCAAGAGCTGGTTGTGCGGCCGCGCCGCCAAGGCCAAGCTCACCACCCTCATCAAAGGCGGCGACGTGAATTGCCAATCGCGCGCGACCGACCGCTTCGGCCGGACCGTCGCGGTTTGCAGCGCCGCCGGCGTGCCCGATCTCGGCGAGGCGATGGTGCGCGAGGGCTATGCCATCGATCTCGGCGGCGCTGCCGGCAATCCCTATCGCGATGCCGAGGCCGAGGCGCAAACGGCAAAGCGCGGCATCTGGCGCGGCACCTTCGAGCGTCCCTCCGACTGGCGGCTGGCCAATCCACGCACCGAGTAAGCTGCCGCGTGGCGGCGAAGCGTGGTAATTTCGTCCATGTCCGATTTCGATCTCGTTCTATCTGTCGCGCTCGGCATCGGGCTTGCGGCGGCAACCGGGCTTCGACTGTTTCTGCCGATGCTGGTCGCAAGCGTTGCGGCCTATACCGGGCACCTTCCTTTGAGCGAGAACCTCGCCTGGCTCGGCACGCTGCCCGCGCTCGTCCTGCTCGGAGTGGCGGCGGTGGTCGAGGTTCTCGCCTACACCATCCCGGGCGTCGATAATCTGCTCGACACGCTGGCGACCCCGGCCGCCTTCGTCGCCGGCACGATCGTCGCGGCCGCCGTCATGACCGATCTGCCGCCGATGGTGAAATGGGCCGCGGCGATCATCGCGGGCGGCGGCGTCGCCGGCGCGACCCAATCCGTGACGACGCTCGTCAGGGCGAAATCGACGGTGTTTACCGGAGGGCTCGGCAACCCCGCGATCGCTACGGCGGAGTTCGGTGGTTCGCTCCTCGTCTCGCTGCTCGCGCTCGCGGCGCCGCTTCTCACGCTTATCGTCATTGTCCTTCTTCTGTGGCTCGGCGTGCGCTGGCTGCGACGCATGTCGCACCAGGCGCCTCCGCCGAGGCACGCGGGCTCAGATACGGCTTGAGACCTACGCCGTCACTTTGGCAAGTTGGACCGGCTCGCGCTCCGCGACGCCCGGCTCGTACAGGCTGATGCGATTGCGGCCCTCGGCGCGCGCCTGGTGCAACGCCGAGTCGGCATTGCGGTGCATCTGCACAAAGTCCGTGTCCTTGCCGTCGGAGAGCGCGATGCCCATCGACACGCTGAAGGACGCGCCGGCGAGCGGCATCCTCTCCTCCAACAATCGGCCGAGTATCTCGCGGGCAAGTTCCATACCCCCGGCCGCGTCGCGGCCCGGAGCGAAGATCAGGAACTCATCGCCGAGCCGCGCGCACTGATCGCTTCCCTCCAGGCTCGCGCGGATTGCCTCGGAGGTCAGGGCCAGCACGGCATCGCCGGTGGTATGGCCGCGCATATCGTTGATCAGTTTGAGATTGTCGATGTCGACGATCAGTATCGCGCTTGGTCCGGCGTAGCGCTCCACGTCCTTCTTCACCACGTCCATGGCGCCGCGGCGATTGAACATTCCCGTCAAGCTGTCGCGAAGCGAGCTGTCGCGAAGCTCGCTCATGCGCCGTTGCATCGCCCCGTGATAGACGGCGGCCGCATAGCCGATCGCAAGCGACAACAGCAGCGCCGCCAGCAGCGTGGCGATGGCGATGACACGGAAGCGCGCCTCCCGCATCAGATAATATTCCGTATCGAAATCGACACCGACGAAGCCGCTGTAACGCCCTTCGCTGTCATAGATCGGCGCGAGCGCGGTGAGGAAGGTTCCGTAATCGTCCTCCTCGAAGTCCTGGTTGACATAGGTCTTGCCCGCGGCGAGTTGCTCGAGCCAGTCATCGTCCGCGCGTGGCACGAAGGTCTCGTCATAGGTGGAGGCGCGCAGCTGGTGCTTGGTGCTGAGGTCGGGGGAACTGGCCGTGTCGAGAATGAAATGCGCGACGCCGCCGCGGTCCACCATCGTGTACAGATAGTAGATGTCGGGATCGGCGGAATGAAGCCGCACGAGCGGCTCGAGCGCGCGCTTGTAGAGATCGTCGCTGTAATTCTTCGGGTCGAGCAGACGGCGGTGCAGGTCGCCGTCGACGGTCGCGGCGGCGATCTTGCCGATCGCGCCGACGTCCATGCGGAGCTGCTCCCAGCGCGCCTGTTGCGAGAGCCACTGAGGGACGGCAACCAGCGTCACGAGAACGGCGGCCGCCGCCACGCTGGCAAGCGCGAAGATGGGCCAACTGAACGGTCTCGGGCGATCGGGGCGAAACGACAAGATTGTTCCCGGGCAAGTTGCATATGACGCAACGCGTCGCCCTGGACCTCTCGGCCCTCAAGGGCGGCCCGAAGCTAGCCGCGAAGCCTTAGTCAATCGTTACACCCGCAACCTCTTACGCCGCCTTGGATGCACGGGCCGCAAGCACGTGTTCTGCGGCCTTGCCGGTAAGCTCCGCCAGGTGATCGAACTTGGCGTTGAAAGTGCCGACCCCCGCCGTCGCCGACCTCAGTTCCACGATCAGGTTCTGGATCTCGGACTCGGGGATATGCGCCTCGACGACGTCCCAGCCGGTCCAACCGGAACGCGAGTCGAAGCCGAGGATCTGTCCGCGGCGCGACGACACGATGGAGTTGACTTTCGCGGTCGCCTCCGACGGCGCGGCGATCTCCACCGCCATAACCGGTTCGAGTAGAACCGGCGAGCATTGCGGCATGCCTTCGCTCATGGCGATGCGGCCGGCCTGACGGAAGGCCATGTCGGAGGAATCGACCGAATGGTACGACCCGTCGATCAAGCACACGGCGACATCGACCACGGGAAAGCCGAGTGGGCCGGTGTGGAGGTAATCGCGCACGCCGATCTCGACCGAAGGAATATAGTTCTTCGGCACCACGCCGCCGGTGATCTCGTCGCTGAACTCGAAGCCGGCGCCGCGCTGGCGCGGCTTGATCGTGACCACGACATCGCCGAACTGACCGTGACCGCCGGATTGCTTCTTGTGGCGTCCGCGCACTTCCACCGATTTGCGGATGGTCTCGCGGTAGGGGATTTGGCGCGGGCGCGTCGAAGCGTCGATGCCGTATTTGCGCACCAGCCGTTCGAGCGCGACGCGCAGATGCATTTCGCCCTGACCCCACAACGCCATCTCGCCCATGTCCTGGCTATGGGTGAGCGAGATCGAGGGGTCCTCCTCGATGATCTTGGCGATCGCCGCCGTGAGTTTCACTTCGTCCTTCTTCTCCTTGGCGGCGATGGCGAGACCGAACACGGGGCTCGCCGGAGCCACGCTTTCGATGGCGACCTTCTTGCCCTTGTCTTCGGTCAGCGTCGTTCCGGTCTTGATGCTGTCGAGGCGGCCGAAAGCGACCGTGTCGCCCGGCTTCGCCTCGCCGCGTTTGGTCGGCTCCTGGCCCATGACGCTGAAGACGCCGGAGATGCGCTCTTCGCTGTCCCCGCCATAGACGGTGGTGCCGTCGGCGAATTTGCCGGTGAGCACGCGAGCGAGCGACAGCTTGCCGCCATGGGCGGTGTGGAACGTCTTGGCGACGAAGGCGCAAGACGGCGCCTTGTCCACGCCGAGCCGCTTCACGGTCGTCTGCACGAACGGCACCTCGTGCCGCAGCGCCTTCAGCAGCCGCAGGATGCCGTTGCCGTTTTCGGCCGAGCCCATCACCACCGGGCAGATCAACCCCTCACGGAATTCCTTGGAGAGATCGTCGAACACCTTGTCGCGCGGCGGCGGCACATCCTCAAGTAGCTGCTCCATCAGCTCGTCGTCATAGTCGGCGAGCTTTTCCAGCATGGAGAAGCGCGCCTCTTTCTCGCTCGCAGCGAGTGCGTCGGGGATGGCCATGACCTCGCTCGGCGCATGCTCGCGATAGACAAAGGCGCGCTCGAGCGCCAGGTCGATGAAGCCGGTGACGATGTCGTTCTCCCAGATGGGAATTTGGCGCAAGACGAGCGGCTTGGTGCTCGCGGGCTGGAGCATCGGCACGATGTCGCGCACGCGCGTCTCGGCCTTGTCGATCTTGTTGATGAAGAGGAAGTGCGGGATGCCGCGGTCTTCGAGCTGCTTGAGGATCAGTTGCAGCCCCGGGACCTTCTTTTCGTCGGGCTCGCACACGACGACGGCGGCGTCGCAGGCCGTCAGCACATCGGCCGCGTCGGCCTGAAATTCGATCGAGCCGGGGCAGTCGAGGAACGTGAAGCTGTCGCCCAGGAAATCGACGGTGGCCACGTTGAGCTCGACGCTCATGCCGTGATGCCGGGCCTCCGCCGAGGCGTCGCCGACCGTGTTGCCGTCTGCCATCGAGCCCTGACGGGTAATGGCGCCGGTGCGAGCGAGAATGGATTCGAGAAGCGTCGTCTTGCCGCTGAGATAGGGGCCAACCAGTGCGATGCAGCGGGCGCTGCGGGCTGGTTGGCCCTGCGCTTGGCCCATGATCTCCTCCCTTGCGGTTATACCGCGCGGAGAAGGCTCCTGACGCACCCACCCGCGCAAGCCTTAAGGGGTCCATGGTGACAAGCGGAGCGGCCTCTGGCAAGGCCCCGATTACGCGCCCGTCTCCCCTCACCCGCCGTAATCGGCTGCCATGCTTCGGCTGCTCGTGCCATTATGCCGGCGCGGTGGGTGGAGGGATCGCCGATGTCTGTGTTTCGCGTGCTGCCGGTTCTCGCTTGTGTTGCGCTTCTCGCGCAGGTTCACGACGCGGCGGCTTTCATGCGCGCGTTCGAGCCGTCCGATGCGGCGCGCGGACTTGTCGTTGACGTCGTCGTGGAGTGCGGCACGTTCGACGGCACCTGGCAATGCCGGCAGTCGCGCCAAGATAAGCTGTTCGGCAAAGGCGCAAGTCCGGGTGGTGCCGCGACCGAAGACACCGCGCCCGAGACTCCGCCGGGCGGGATCCTGCCTGGACCCGAGGGCGGTCAAGTGCCGCAAAGCGCGCCGGTCGATGCCTCGCAATGCCGAGGCGGCATGGTGGGCACGCCGCCGAACTGCAAGTGTCCGGCGAGCTCGGAATTGCTCGGCGGCAATTGCGTTCATTACACCGCCTCCTCATGCACCAAGGAACTCACCGCTGACGCCCAGCCGCAAGCCTGCGCCGGCATCGAGGAGAAAATCTCCTGCAAGCTGCGCGGGGACGGACTGAAGGATTGCTGCTGCGTGACTTACGACAAGTTCTAGTCGGGACGGCGAAGCGGTGTCGCTTCACTCCCTCTTGCCGCGCTCGGGGTAGAGCGCGGCGAGCGCGTCGCGCGTGGCGGGCGCCACCCCCCTCTCGGTGATGAAGCCGGTCACGAGCCGCGCCGGCGTGACGTCGAAGCCGTAATTTGCCGCCTTCGTGCCTTGCGGCGCGATCTCGACCGTGGCGACGCCGCCGTCGGGGAGGCGCCCGGTCATGCGCGTCACCTCTTCGGCGTTGCGCTCCTCGATCGGAATCGCGCTGCCGTCGCTCAAGCTCCAATCGATGGTCGAGAACGGCAACGCCACGAAGAACGGAACCTGGTTGTCGCGCGCCGCGAGCGCCTTGAGATAGGTGCCGATCTTGTTGGCAACGTCGCCGTTTGCCGTGGTGCGGTCGGTGCCGACGATGCAGAGATCGACCATACGCTTCTGCATGAGATGACCGCCCGCATTGTCGGCGATCAAGGTGTGCGGCACGCCATGAGCGCCAAGTTCGAAGGCCGTGAGCGAGGCGCCTTGATTGCGCGGCCGCGTCTCGTCCACCCACACATGCACGCCGATGCCCTCGTCATGGGCGCGATAGACCGGCGCCAGCGCCGTGCCCCAATCGACGCAAGCAAGCCAACCGGCATTGCAATGGGTGAGGATATTGACGGTCGCCCCGCCCTTCTTCTCGGCATGGGCGCGGATGATCCCGAGCCCATGCTCGCCGATCTTGCGGTTGGTCTCAACGTCCTCGTCGCAAATCTCCGCGGCACGAGCGAAGGCCGCCGCAACGCGCTTCTCGCGCGGCTGATTGCGCACGGCCTTCTGCATCTCATCGAGCGCCCAGCGGAGATTGATCGCCGTGGGGCGTGTGGCGGCGAGCGTATCGCAGGCGCGATCGAGCGCCTCATCGGAGGCATCTTCGCGCAAGGCAAGCGCGACCCCGTAAGCGGCGGTCGCCCCGATCAGCGGCGCGCCGCGGACTTGCATGGTGGCAATGGCGCGCGCGGCGTCGTCGAGCGTGCGGAGCGTCACGGTCTCGAACGCATGCGGGAGCATGGTCTGGTCGATGATTTCGACCGATTTGCCGTCGGCGTTCGGCCAGATGGTGCGGTAGGACTTGCCGCCGATCTTCATGCTCAATCGCCCGCGAACGACATCAAGGCGTGAGGTTCGACGCCAAGCCGCGCGAGCCGAGCCGCGCCGCCGAGATCGGGGAGGTCGATGACGAAGGTGGCGCCGACGACCTCGGCCTTGAGCTTGCGCAGGAGCTTGACCGCCGCCTCCGCCGTTCCGCCCGTGGCAATCAGGTCGTCGACGAGCAGTACCGGCTCGCCCGAAGCGATGGCGTCCTCGTGTATCTCGATCACGTCGATGCCGTATTCGAGCTCATAGTCCTGGCCGATGGCCTTGCCCGGCAGCTTGCCCTTCTTGCGGATGGGGATGAAGCCGCAACGCAGCCGGTCGGCCACAGCGCCGCCCAGGATGAAGCCGCGCGCCTCGATGCCGGCGACCGCCTGGACGCGGCGATTGGTGAAGGGCCGCGCCAACTGCTCGACGCAGGCCCTGAAACCGTTGGCGTGGGAAAGCAGCGTGGTGATGTCGCGGAACATGATGCCGGGCTTCGGATAGTCGGGAATGGTGCGTACGAGGTCCTTGAGATTGATATCGGTTGTCATCGGGACCTCCGTAACGAGTGGCGCGCGGGCGCCGGCATTCCTTGAGCCTATAGTCGAAGCGGGAGCGGCTGGCTAGTCGAACGCCTTGGCGTCAGCTTTTCAGCACGCGGCCCGCCACGGCGTCGAGCTTCCTGAGAAGTTCGGGGTCGCGCGCTTCCGGAGCGGTGATGATGGCCGTGTCGAGCGCGCGGTCGGAGCCGATGGGACAAGGCTCGTGATCGCGCGGGAAGGTGCGGGCGAGCCGCGCGATCAGCTTTGCCCCCTTCTCCGCGTTCGCCATCAGCACTTTGATGATGTCGGTGACCGTGACGGCGTCATGGTCGGGATGCCAGCAATCGTAATCCGTGACCATGCCGACCGTCGCGTAGCAAATCTCGGCCTCCCGCGCCAGCTTGGCCTCAGGCAGATTGGTCATGCCGATGACGGAGTAGCCGAGCCCCTTATAGGTGAGGCTCTCGGCGAGGGTGGAGAATTGCGGACCCTCGATGCAGACATAGGTGCCGCTTCGCGCCACCGGGATGCCTTCCGCTTCGGCCGCGTCGGCGAGATGGAGGCGAAGCCGCGGCGACACGGGATGCGCCATCGATACATGCGCCACGCAGCCTTTGCCGAAGAAGGAGCTGTCGCGGTGAAAGGTGCGATCGACGAACTGGTCGATGAGGACGAAGGTGCCGGGCGGCAGCTCTTCCTTGAACGAGCCGCAGGCCGACAGCGACACGAGGTCGGTGACCCCGACCCGTTTCAGCACGTCGATATTGGCGCGATAGTTGATGTCGCTCGGCGACAGTCTATGGCCTTTATCGTGGCGCGACATGAACGCGATCGGCAGCCCGTCGATGTCGCCGAGGCGGAGCGGCGCCGACGGAGCGCCCCACGGGCTCGCGATCAATTCCTCGCGCACATTCTTGAGGCCCGGCAAGTCGTAAAGACCCGAGCCGCCGATAACCCCGAGCACCGCTTTGACCATGCTTCCCCCGTCATACCCGAGATGCGCGCGTGCAACCCCGCGCGAACGACCCGCCGGAACTCATTCGCCGACCTTGATATAGAACACGTTCCATACCCAGTCGCCATGCTTGGGATCGCTGCCGTCAAGCGCTTGCGCGCCGCTCTTGACGAGCCAGATCGGCCCTTGCTGTCCGATACCAAGCGGAACGCCGTCGGCCGAGAGCGCGAGGATCCAATCGGACCCGTCGATATCCTCGGGCGCAAGCCAGCCGGCAAAGCCGTCGAGCGCGACGAACGTGACCTTGACCTTTGCCGCTTCGAGCGATTGCAGCAGCTCGCGCAACAGCGGCCCGGAAAAGCGCGCGGGCTTTGCCATTGTGTTCGGTTGGCCGGTGGCGGTGGCTTGCGGCAGCGCCAGCAGCATGGCGCGGTCGAACTCGAACGCGCTCTTGAAGGCGGCCTTCTGCTCCGCCAGCAGCACGTCGCGCTTGGCATCGACCGGGCCGCGATTGGTCTTGCCGAGGAGGCCGCTCACGGTCAGCAGCACCATGTCGCGCGGCGTTTCGGCCTCGCTCCCGGCGAGCGCCGGAGACACGGCAAGAACAAGGGCGAGATAGAGGGCCGCGCGCGTCATGGGCGCCCCTTATACCGCAACTTGCGCGGAAGAATAGCCGCCAGGCGCCGCGCGGTTACGCGTTGCCGCGCTTCTCGTCGCGATGGACCCCGGCCCAGACCGCGCGCTTGGCGAGGTACATGATCGCGAGGAACACGATGAGGAAGAACATCACCCGCGCGCCGACCGAATGGCGCTCTTCGAGCTTTGGTTCCGCCGCCCACATCAGGAACGCCGCGACGTCACGCGCGTAATGGTCCACGTCGGCCTTGGTGCCGTCGGTGTAGGCGACGACACCGTCGCTCAAAGGCGGGATCATGGCGATCTGGTGCCCGGGAAACGCCGCGTTGTAGTGCATGCCCTGGGCGACTTCGAAGCCCTGCGGCGGCGGGACGTAGCCCGTGAGCAGCGCATAGATATAGTCGGGACCGCCCGGTCGCGCCTTGGCGATGACCGAAAGATCGGGCGGCAAGGCGCCGTTATTGGCCGCACGCGCGGCTTGCGGGTTGGCGAAAGGCGAGCGGAAGCGGTCCGACGGTCGCCCCGGACGCTGGAACATCTCACCCTTATCGTTGGGCCCGTCGGTCACCTGAACTTGCGAGGCGAGAATCTCCACCGCCTTGGGCGAGAATTGCGGTCCGCCCGGCTCGCCGAGATTGCGGTACGACAGGAGGCGCATCGAGTGGCAATTGGCGCAAATCGTCTGATAGACCTTGAAGCCGCGCTGCAGCTGCGCGTTGTCGTAGCTGCCGAAGGGCGGAGCGAAGCTCCACTCCTGCGCCGCGATTTTCGGCCCATGATCGTTGCTGGGGGCGGCGGCGTCTTCGGCGACGCTCGAGGCTGTCGACGCCAAGAGCAGGACGCCGGCGAGGAGGAGCGCGGATCGCATCAGACGACCTCCGCCGGAGCGCGCTTGCGCGATCCCTGGCTCGACCGAAGCACCGGCTCGGTGATGCTGCCCGGCAACGCCTTCGGCTTTTCGATCTTTCCGACCAAAGGCAGGACCAGCAGGAAGAAGGCGAAATAGTACGCGGTGAAGAGCCGCCCGAGGATGAGGTACCAACCTTCGGGCGCCTGTGAGCCGAGATAGCCGAGCGCGAGGCACGTCACCACGAACGCCCAGAAGAACCATCTGTAGACCGGCCGGTAGCGCGTTGACCGCACCTTCGAGGTGTCGAGCCAGGGCACGAAGAACAGAATGATGATCGAGCTCCCGAGCGCGATCACGCCCAACAGCTTGTTCGGGATGGCGCGCAAGATGGCGTAGAACGGCAGGAAATACCATTCGGGCACGATGTGGGGCGGGGTCTGGAGCGGATTGGCGGGAATGTAGTTGTCGGGATGCCCGAGATAATTCGGCGCGTAGAACACCATCGCCGCGAACACGAGAATGAAGGCGACGAGCGCGAAACCGTCCTTGATCGTGTAGTAGGGGTGGAACGGCACCGTGTCCTTCGGCGATTGCACGTCGATGCCGGTCGGATTGTTGTTGCCGGGCAGGTGCAGCGCCCAGATGTGCAACAGGACCACGCCGGCGATGACGAACGGCAAGAGATAGTGGAGCGCGTAGAGCCGGTTGAGCGTCGGTCCTCCGACTGAGAACCCGCCCCAGATCCACTCGACCAGCGTCGTGCCGAGCCCGGGAATGATCGCGTTGAGCGACGAGAACAGGTTGGTGATGACGGTGACCGCCCAGAAGCTCATCTGCCCCCACGGCAGCGAGTA
>DATEMT010000053.1:0-2355 GCA_035275445.1 Methyloceanibacter sp.
CGTTCGGTGGCGCAGGCGCAAAGGAACCCCGACGGCTACGTGCATGCCAGGGACGAGGCCGAGTACGAACGTTTGCGCGACCAGGCGCTCATGTGGCAAAGCGCGACCGAGTCGCTGCTCGACCGCGTCGGATTGCGGCCCGGCATGAGTTGCCTCGATGTCGGCGCAGGGCCGGGCGCGGTGATGCGGCTGATGGCCGACCGGGTGGGGCCGACGGGCCGCGTCACCGGCATCGAGATCGACGGCGCGCTCGGCGCCCAGGCGCTTGCCGCGCTCCGCGCGCGAGGGGGCGCCAATTTCGACATCGTCGCCGCCGACGCGCTGACGGTCGAAACCCTGCCGGCAGCACCGTTCGACCTCACCTATTGCCGGCTCTTCCTGATGCACATGCCCGAGCCGGTCGCGGTGCTCGAACGCATGCTCTATTGGACCAAGCCCGGCGGCGTCGTGGCGGCGCAGGAGTTCGATTTCGGCGCGATCGCGGTCGAGCCGCTCTGTCCGCCCATGACCGAGTTCAATCGCCTGTTCGAGGGCGTGTTCAGGGGCCATGGCCGCAATTTGCGCGCCGGGCGGCAACTCCCCGCGCAGTTCGAAGGCGCGGGCCTCGGCCTTCCCGACGGCACGTCGGCCGAAGCGAAATACCTGCCGCTCAAGGCGCTCGGGCCGATGCTGATCGGCGTTTACCAAGGCTTGTTCGCCGCCGCCGCCGAACTTGGGATCGCCGACCCGGTGAGGGCCGAGGCGTTCACGCGGGACATGACCGAAGCCGCTGCCGACGGCCGCTATTACTGCCTGACCCCGATCCTGATCGGCGCTTGGAAGCGGGTGGCGTGATGGGCGCTCGTATCGCCCGCTTCTCCTTGCGGCCCATAGGGTTGCCACCTATATACGCCGGAATGCCGCCGCATGAGCCGGCGGCTACGCCGTTGTTGGGGACCGACGCCATGCTTCGCGTTGAGATGGCGGGTGCCGTTCTTGGGCCCGCGCGGTCTGCCAGAAAGAGAGGTTCGTAATGGCGAAAGTGATCGGTATCGATCTCGGCACGACCAACTCCTGCGTCGCCGTGATGGAGGGAAAAAATCCCAAGGTCATCGAGAACGCCGAGGGCATGCGCACGACACCGTCGATGGTGGCCTTCACCGATGACGGAGAAATCATCGTAGGACTTCCGGCCAAGCGCCAGGCCGTCACCAATCCCGAAAACACCTTCTTCGCCATCAAGCGCCTGATCGGCCGCCGCTGGGACGACCCGATGGTCGAGAAGGACAAGAAGCTCGTCCCCTACAAGATTGTCAAAGCCGGCAACGGCGACGCCTGGGTCGAGTCGCACGGCAAACAATATTCGCCATCGCAAATCTCCGCCTTCATCCTCCAGAAGATGAAGGAGACCGCGGAAACCTATCTCGGCCAGAAGGTCGAGCAGGCCGTCATCACCGTTCCCGCCTATTTCAATGACGCCCAGCGCCAGGCGACCAAGGACGCCGGCAAGATCGCCGGGCTCGAGGTCAAGCGCATCATCAACGAGCCCACGGCGGCCGCGCTCGCCTACGGTCTCGACAAGAAAGAAGGCAAGACCATCGCCGTCTATGACCTTGGCGGCGGCACCTTCGACATTTCGGTGCTCGAGATCGGCGACGGCGTGTTCGAGGTGAAGTCGACCAATGGCGACACCTTCCTCGGTGGCGAGGACTTCGACATGCGCCTGGTCGAGTACCTGGCCGCGGAGTTCAAGAAAGAGCAGGGCATCGACCTGAAGAACGACAAGCTCGCCTTGCAGCGCCTCAAGGAGGCGGCCGAGAAGGCCAAGATCGAGCTGTCGTCCACGACCCAGACCGAGATCAACCTGCCTTTCATCACCGCCGATGCGACCGGACCGAAGCACCTGACGCTGAAGCTGACCAGGGCAAAGTTCGAAAGCCTGGTCGAGGATCTCGTCCAGCGCACGATCGACCCCTGCAAGGCGGCGCTCAAGGATGCCGGCCTGAAGGCCGGTGAGATCGATGAGGTTGTCCTGGTCGGCGGCATGACCCGCATGCCCAAGATCCAGGAGATCGTGAAGCAGTTCTTCGGCAAGGAGCCGCACAAGGGCGTCAATCCGGATGAGGTCGTGGCCCTCGGCGCCGCCATCCAGGCCGGCGTGCTGCAGGGGGACGTCAAGGACGTGCTCTTGCTCGACGTGACGCCGCTTTCGCTCGGCATCGAAACGCTGGGTGGCGTGATGACGAAGCTCATCGAGCGCAATACCACCATTCCGACGCGCAAGAGCGAGGTGTTCTCGACGGCATCCGACAATCAGTCGTCGGTCGAGATCAAGGTGTCGCAGGGTGAGCGTGCGATGGCGCGCGACAACCGGCT
>DATEMT010000054.1:0-6402 GCA_035275445.1 Methyloceanibacter sp.
GTCGGGGAACAGCCTGATCCACACCCGCCCGGCGCGCTTCATCTGCCTTGTCATGGCGCGGCGCGCCGCCTCGATCTGCCGCGCCGTCACCCGCGCAGGCTCCTGGGCTTTCAGCCCGTAATTGCCGAAAGTGAGCGTGGCCGCGCTCGTGGCGGCGCCTTTGATGCGCCCCTTGTGAGCCTTGCGGTATTTGGTCCGCTTCGGTTGCAGCATGATCCTAAGTCCTAACCTTGCGCCTGCGCCGTTTCGCGGCGTCCGGTCGAGCGTCCGCCTTCCTGCGCCTCGAGCGCCCGGTTCTCCTGGGCCATGGGATCGTGCTCCATGATCTCGCCCTTGAAGATCCACACCTTGACGCCAATGATGCCGTAGGCCGTGCGGCCCAACGCCGTGCCGTAATCGATATTGGCGCGGAGCGTATGCAGCGGCACGCGACCCTCGCGGTACCACTCCAAGCGCGCGATCTCGGCCCCGCCGAGCCGTCCGCCGCAATTGATGCGGATGCCGAGCGCGCCCATGCGCATCGCCGACTGCACCGCGCGCTTCATGGCGCGCCGGAACGCGACCCGGCGTTCGAGCTGCTGGGCGATGCCTTCGGCCACCAGCGTCGCGTCGATCTCGGGCTTGCGCACCTCGACAATGTTGAGGTGGACCTCCGAGTCGGTCAGGTTGGCGAGCTCGCGCCTGAGCTTCTCGATGTCTGCGCCCTTCTTGCCGATGAGGATGCCGGGCCGGGCCGTGTGCACGGTCACGCGGCACTTCTTGTGCGGGCGTTCGATCACAACCTTGGAGATACCGGCCTGCTTGCGCGATTCGAGGATATGCTCGCGCATCTTGAGGTCTTCGTGGAGAAGGCGCGCATATTCGCCGCGCGAGGCGTACCAGCGCGAATCCCAGGTGCGGTTGACGCCGAGCCTAAGCCCGATCGGATTGACCTTCTGTCCCATTAAGCGGGCTCCTCGACTTGACGCAGCACGACGGTGATCTGCGCGAACGATTTTTCGATGCGGGCGGCGCGGCCGCGCGCCCGGGCGCGCATGCGCTTCATCACCAGGTTCTTGCCGACATAGGCCTCGGCCACGATGAGGGCATCGACATCGAGATCGTGATTGTTCTCGGCGTTGGCAATGGCCGATTGCAGCGTTTTCTTCACGTCCTTGGCGACGCGCTTGCGCGAGAAGGTCAGGTCGGCGAGCGCGCGATCGACCTTCTTGCCGCGGATCAGCTGGGCAAGCAGGTTGAGCTTCTGCGGGCTCACACGCACAAGCCGCGTGACCGCTCTCGCTTCGTTGTCTTTGAGCGCGCGCGCGCGCTGCGGCTTGCCCATTACGCTTCCTTCGTCGCCGTCGTCGTTCTCTTCGCCTTGCGGTCCGCGGCATGGCCGTGGAAGGTCCGCGTCGGGGCAAACTCCCCGAATTTGTGACCGATCATGTCTTCGGTCACGAGCACCGGGATGTGCTTGTGTCCGTTATGCACGCCGAATGTCAGCCCGACGAATTGCGGCAGGATGGTCGAGCGGCGCGACCAGATCTTGATCACGGCATTGGATCCCGAGCCGCGCGCCTTCTCCGCCTTCTTGAGCAGATAACCGTCGACGAACGGGCCTTTCCAGATCGAACGTCCCACGTGAACTATCCCTTCTTCTGGTGGCGGCTGCGCAGGATGAACTTGCTGCTCGACTTGTTCGAGCGGGTCTTCTTGCCCTTGGCGGACTTGCCCCAGGGCGAGACCGGATGGCGGCCGCCCGACGTGCGGCCTTCGCCGCCGCCATGCGGATGGTCGACCGGGTTCATGGCCACGCCGCGCACCACGGGCTTGCGGCCCTTCCAGCGCATGCGCCCGGCCTTGCCGATCGAGGCGTTGGAATTGTCGGGATTGGAGACGGCGCCGACGGTCGCCATGCACTCCGACGGCACCATGCGCGTCTCGCCCGAATTCAACTTCAAGATCGCGTAGCCGGCGTCGCGGCCGACAAGCTGAACATAAGTGCCCGCGGCGCGCGCGATCTGCCCGCCCTTGCCCTTCTTCATCTCGACATTGTGCACGATGGTGCCGATCGGCATGCTGGCAAGCGGCATGGCGTTGCCGGGCTTCACGTCGGCGCGGGTGTCGGCAATGACGGTATCGCCGACGCCGATCCGCTGCGGCGCGAGGATGTAGGACAGCTCGCCGTCCTCATACTTGATGAGGGCGATGAAGGCGGTGCGGTTGGGATCGTATTCCAGACGCTCGACCGTGGCCGGCACGCCGAGCTTGCCGCGCTTGAAGTCGACCTTGCGGTAAGTGCGCTTGTGCCCGCCGCCGCGGTGCCACATCGACACGCGGCCGAGATTGTTGCGTCCGCCGGTCTTGGTCAGACCCTCGGTCAGCGCCTTGACAGGCTTGCCCTTCCACAGATTGGTGCGGTCGATCAGGACGAGATGCCGCTGCGACGGCGTGGTCGGTTTATAGGTCTTGAGCGCCATTCTCGTCAGATCCTCGTCGTCACGTCGATCGTCTGGCCTTCGGCGAGCCTGACGATGGCTTTCTTGACGTCCTGCTGCCGGCCCCTGACGCCGCGGAAATTCTTGCTCTTACCTTTGCGGGTCAGCGTGTTCACCGACAGCACCTTGACCTTGAACAGCGCCTCGACGGCGGCCTTGATCTCGGGCTTGGTCGCGTCGCGGCGGACCTTGAACACGACCTGATTAGATTCGGAGACGGCCGTCGCCTTCTCGGTGATGACCGGCGAGAGGATGACGTCATAGGCTGCGTGCGCGCTCATTTGAATCGCGCCTCCAGCGCCTCGACTGCGGCCTTGGTCAGCACGAGCTTCTCGTGCCGGAGGATGTCGTAGACGTTGATGCCCTGTATCGGAAGCACGTCGACCTCGGGCAGATTGCGCGCTGCCTTGGCGAAAGCCTCCTGGACCGAGGCGCCGTCGATGATGAGCACCGAGCCGATACCGAGCTTGGCGAAGCGCGATTTCAGCTCCTTGGTCTTGCCGTCCTTCAATTCGCATTTGTCGATGACGATGAGCGTGTCGGATTTGGCCTTGGCCGACAGCGCAAGCTTGAGCGCAAGCGCCCTCACCTTTTTCGGCAGGCCGATGGCGAAGCTGCGCGGCTTCGGCCCGAACGCCTTGCCGCCGCCGCGGAAGATCGGCGCCTTCTTGCTGCCGTGACGGGCGCGGCCCGTGCCCTTCTGACGATAGAGCTTGGCGGTGGTCGCGTTGATCTCCGAGCGGTCCTTGACGTGAGCGGTGCCGGCCCGGCGTTTGGCAAGCTGGTAGCGCACCATGCGCTGCAAGATGTCGGCTCGCGGCTCAAGACCGAAGACGTGGTCGGGAAGCTCCACGGTGCCCGCCTTCTTGGCGTCGAGTGTGGTGATGTCGGCTTTCATCACGCTTGGCTCCCGCCCTCTGCCGCATCGCTCGCGGCGGGTTCGGCGCTCTCGGCCGGCTCAGGCTTGGCCCTCTTCGCCTCTTTCGACTGCTCCCCTTTACGGAAGGCGCCCGGCTTCGGCGCCGCCTCCGGCAAGGAGCGCTTGACCGCGTCGCGCAACAGCACCCAGCCGCCCTTGGCGCCCGGCACCGCGCCGCGGATCATAATGAGGCCGCGCTCGGGATCGGTCTTCACCACGCGCAGATTTTGGGTGGTGACGTTCACGTCGCCCAAATGGCCGGCCATCTTCTTGCCCTTGAACACCTTGCCGGGGTCCTGCCGCTGCCCGGTCGAACCGTGGCTGCGATGGCTCACCGACACGCCATGGCTCGCGCGCAAGCCGCCGAAGCCGTGGCGCTTCATTGCGCCGGCAAAACCCTTGCCGATCGAGGTGCCGGACACATCGACATACTGCCCCTCGACGAAATGGTCGGCCGTGATCTCCGCGCCCACCTCGATCAGATTGTCGGGGCTCACGCGGAATTCGGCGAGCTTGCGCTTGGGCTCGACATTGGCCACGGCGAAATGGCCGCGCGCGGCGCGGCTCAGGCGCTTCACCTTCGGGCGTCCGGCGCCGAGCTGAAGCGCGGTATAGCCGTTCCTGTCCGAGGTGCGGTGGCCCACCACCTGACAATGTTCGAGGCGCAGCACCGTCACCGGGATGTGTTCCCCGGCATCGGTGAAGATCCTGGTCATGCCGACCTTCTGCGCGATGACACCTGATCGCATTGGTATAACGTTCCTTGCCTCGTCGCGCGCCCGTTACAGCTTGATCTCGACATCGACGCCGGCGGCGAGGTCGAGCTTCATCAGCGCGTCAACCGTCTGCGGCGTCGGATCGACGATATCGAGCAGCCGCTTGTGGGTGCGCATCTCGAACTGCTCGCGGCTCTTTTTGTCGATATGCGGCGAGCGGTTCACGGTGAATTTCTCGATCCGGGTCGGAAGCGGAATCGGTCCCCGCACTTCCGCGCCGGTGCGCTTGGCCGTGTTGACGATCTCCTTGGTCGACGCATCGAGAATGCGATGGTCGAAGGCTTTGAGCCTGATTCTTATGTTCTGACTTTGCATCTCGACGGCCTCTAAATCGGGAGCGCGCCGTTTCGGGCGGCGCGCTCCTCAAGTCTCTACTCGATGATCGATGCCACGACGCCCGCACCGACGGTGCGGCCGCCCTCGCGGATGGCGAAGCGAAGCTTCTCCTCCATGGCGATCGGCACGATCAGCTCGACCGTCATGGCGATGTTGTCGCCCGGCATCACCATCTCGGTGCCTTCCGGCAGTTCCACCACGCCGGTCACGTCGGTGGTGCGGAAGTAGAACTGCGGCCGGTAATTGCCGAAGAACGGCGTGTGACGCCCACCCTCTTCCTTGGTGAGGATATAGGCCTCGGCCTTGAACTTGGTGTGCGGCGTCATCGAACCCGGCTTCGCCAGCACCTGGCCGCGCTCGACCGCCTCGCGGTCGATGCCGCGCAACAAGCAGCCGACATTGTCGCCCGCCTCGCCCTGATCGAGCAGCTTGCGGAACATCTCGACGCCGGTGACGGTGGTCTTGGTGGTCGGCTTGATGCCGACGATCTCCACCTCTTCGCCGACCTTGACCACGCCGCGCTCAATGCGGCCCGTGACCACGGTGCCGCGGCCGGAGATCGAGAACACGTCTTCGATCGGCATAAGGAACGGCTTGTCCTTGGGACGATCGGGCTGCGGGATGTATTCGTCAACGGCCTTCATCAACTCGAGGATGGAGTTCTTGCCGATCGCGTCGTCCTTGCCCTCGAGCGCGGCCAGCCCCGAGCCCTTGACGATCGGGATCTCGTCGCCGGGGAACTCGTACTTCGAGAGAAGCTCGCGCACCTCGAGTTCGACGAGGTCGAGCAACTCGGGATCGTCCACCATGTCCACCTTGTTGAGGTAGACGACGAGCGCCGGCACGCCGACTTGGCGAGCGAGAAGAATATGCTCGCGGGTCTGCGGCATCGGCCCGTCGGCCGCCGAGACCACGAGAATGCCGCCGTCCATCTGGGCGGCGCCCGTGATCATGTTCTTGACGTAGTCGGCGTGGCCCGGACAGTCGACATGGGCGTAGTGCCGCTTGTCGGTCTCGTACTCGACATGCGCGGTCGAAATGGTGATGCCGCGCGCCTTCTCTTCCGGCGCCTTGTCGATTTCGTCGTAGGCGGTGAATTTCGCGCCGCCCTTCTCGGCCAACACCTTGGTGATCGCGGCCGTCAATGTCGTCTTGCCGTGATCGACGTGACCGATGGTCCCGATGTTGCAATGCGGCTTCGTCCGCTGGAATTTTTCCTTAGCCATGCTGGCTCTCCATCCTTCAACACAAAAACGAACTCGTCACGGAGCCGTGCCGGCCCCTGGACCCTTTAGGCGAATTTCGCCTTGACCTCCTCGGCGACGCCCTGCGGCGCCTGCGCGTAGTGATCGAACTGCATGGTGAACTGCGCGCGGCCCTGGCTCATCGAGCGGAGCGTGTTCACGTAGCCGAACATATTGGCGAGCGGCACCATGGCGCTGATGACCGAGGCGTTGCCGCGCGTCTCCTGGCCGCGCACCTGACCGCGCCGGCTGGTGAGATCGCCGATGATGCCGCCGACATAATCCTCCGGCGTCACCACCTCGACTTTCATGATCGGCTCGAGCAGCTTCGGTCCCGCCTTGAGCGCGCCTTCGCGGAAGGCGGCGCGGGCGGCGATCTCGAACGCCATCACGCTCGAATCGACGTCGTGATAGGCGCCGTCGGTCAGCGTCACCTTAACGTCGAGCATCGGGAAGCCGGCAAGCACGCCGTTCTCGACCACGCTCTGCACGCCCTTGGCGACGCCCGGAATGTACTCCTTCGGCACATTACCGCCGACCACCTTGTTCTCGAACTCGAAGCCCTGGCCCTGCTCGTTCGGCTCGATCGTCATCTTGACGCGGGCGAACTGGCCCGAGCCGCCGGTTTGCTTCTTGTGGGTGTAGTC
>DATEMT010000055.1:0-3096 GCA_035275445.1 Methyloceanibacter sp.
GTCGTGACCGTCGAGCGCAGCTACGCGACCTCGATCATGCCGGGGATGGCGATCCGGCGGTTTCCGACCACGGCCATCCGCGCCGGCGCGCTGATCGAGCCGAAGCTGCTGTTCGCCGGTCGGCAGCCCTTCTATGCAATCGACAACATGGAGGGCATCGCTTTCCACCGCGTGGCGGGCGAGGACAGGATTTCGGTCATCTCCGACGACAACTACAGTCCGGAGCAGCGCACCGTGCTCTATCAGTTCGCTCTGCGCGACTGAGACTAGGCGGCGCGGGCCGCCTTCTTGGCGATTTGATGCTTGAGCCGCCGCGCCTTGGTCGACAGGTCGGTATCGCGCGACTTGAGCAGATAGGCATCGAGCCCGCCCCGGTGCTCGACGCTCTTGACCGCATTGGCGCTGATCCGGAAGCTGTAGCTCTGGCCGAGCGCGTCGCTGATGAGCGTCACCGCGCACAGGTTCGGAAGGAAGCGGTGCTTCGACTTGTTGTTGGCATGGCTGACCCGATGGCCGACCTGCACGGCTTTGCCAGTAAGTTCGCAGCGGCGCGCCATGAGTGCACTCTCCGAAATTCATGCTTGGACAGGGGGTGCCTATAAGGGGGAAAGGCCTTTGAGGTCAAGCGGGGTGGAAAAGATGCCGAATTGCGGCCTCAATGCAGGACTAATGCCAAGGTGGGCCAATCGAAGGGAGGGACAACCATGCATACACTGCCGCGCGGCCGGCTGACGGCACTGGTGGCGATCGTCTCTTGCTCGGCGCTGGGACTGCTGGCGCAGGCGTCCGCCCAGTCCGCCGCCGACGACACCCTGGCGATGAGCTATACCATCTATGTCGGCGGCGCCAAGGTCTACAAGGTCAAGTATCGCACCACGCTTGCCGCCGATCGGTACAGCTCGCGCTTGAGCATGGGCCCGAAGGGTCTGGGCAAGGTGTTCAGCGACTACGAGCTCGACATGACCGCGTCCGGCGTCCTCGGCGACGGGGAGATCGAGCCGCAGGCCTTCACCCTCGAGGCTTCCGAGGAGGGCGAGGAGAAGTCCGTCGAAATGACGTGGTCGGGAAATGCTGTTCCCGATGCGCAGCGGTCCTTCGACGTGGCCGATGGCCGGGAGAAGAGTCTGGAGAAGGCCTTGTCGCCCTCCACCCCCGACCCGCTGACCGCCGCCCTCCATCATGGGCTTGCCGCACCGGAACCTTGCGCCGGGACGGAGCGCGCCTACAACGGTTCCGAGGTTTACGATCTCCGCTTCGAGCTGATCGGCAAGGAGGTCCTGCGCGGCAAGAAGGCCGATGCGTTCAAGGGCGAGGTTTTCAAGTGCCGCGTCGTGTGGGCGCCCATCGCCGGGTACTCCGACCGCAAGATGAAGCGCTATTCGAAGAAGCTGCCCGCCTACACCGTCTGGTTCGCGCCCGTCGACGCACCGATCACCGGCCGCCGCATGTTCGTGCCGGTCGGCGCTGAGGGAGAGGCCGCCGGCCGGGACTTCACCGCGGTCGCTTCCGAGGCGACCTTGAGCGGCGAGCCCCTGACCCGGCGGGTGGCGAGCGGCGATTGACGGCCTCCCGTCTCGCCGTGAGACAGCCGCGTTAATGCGCCGGGGCGGCGACATGACCGGCGGCTTGCACTTGCATCGCGCTCCCGGCCGTGCATTGTGAACCCCGGGAGCCGGTCCGCCACATATGGCGTGAACGAAAGGCGAAGGTCGGGCCTCAAGCGATTCGATCATGCTCCGTTCCCGGTTCTTTCGCTTTCTTAATGGCATGCGGCCCGGGCCGGGCCGGGCGGACTAACGAAGCATTAGGAATGCTGCCACACCGGTTAAGATGGAAGGAGGGCTTTCGCGCACGGGACGTTGTCCTGGAGCGAAAATCGCCCCGCTCACGCTTCGCGGCAGCGTGCCGTTCCATTCTCGTTCCGGAGCTTAATGCCCTGTCCGTTTTTGGGCCGCGCCGCGCTCCATGAATTAGAGTTTCTTGCCCCAGTCCTCGCGATCCGACATGACGACGTCCTCCTCCGCTCCCGCTCTGACCGCGGTGCTCGGTCCCACCAACACCGGCAAGACGCACCTCGCCGTCGAGCGCATGCTCGCTCACGAGACCGGCATGATCGGTCTTCCCCTGCGTCTCCTGGCCCGCGAGGTCTACGACCGCGCCCGCCACCGGGCCGGCGATGAATCGGTCGCGCTCATCACCGGCGAGGAAAAGATCATTCCCGCCGCGCCGCGCTACTGGGTCTGCACGGTCGAGGCGATGCCACGCGACCTCGATCCGGCATTCCTCGCGATCGACGAAATCCAGATCGCGGCCGATTTCGAGCGCGGCCACGTCTTCACCGACCGCATCCTTCATCGGCGCGGCCGCGACGAGACGATGCTGCTTGGCGCCGCCACCATGCGTCCCGTCCTCGAGCAGCTCCTTCCCGGCGCCCAGTTCCAGACCAGGCCGCGCCTGTCGAAGCTCTCCTATGCCGGGCAGAAGAAGCTGACCCGCCTGCCCCGCCGCGCCGCCATCGTCAGCTTCTCGGCCGAGAGCGTCTACGCCATCGCCGAGCTCGTGCGCCGCCAGCGCGGTGGCGCCGCCGTGGTCCTGGGTGCGCTGTCGCCGCGCACGCGCAATGCCCAGGTGGCTCTCTATCAGTCGGGCGACGTCGATTTCCTGGTTGCCACCGACGCGATCGGCATGGGCCTGAACATGGACCTCGATCACGTCGCCTTCGCTTCGACGCGCAAGTTCGACGGCTATGGATTCCGCGAGCTCAATGCCGCCGAGCTCGGCCAGGTCGCCGGGCGGGCCGGACGCTATCTCAACGACGGCACGTTCGGCGTGACGGGGGAAGTGCATCCTTTCGATCCCGACATGGTGCGTCGTCTCGAGGAGCACGACTTCGAACCCCTGCGCATCCTCCAATGGCGCAACCGCGAACTCTCATTCCAGTCGATCGATGCGCTGAAGGCCTCGCTCAATTCCTTTCCCCGCCAGCGTCACCTGACGCGCGCCCAGGCGAGCCCGGATCTCCTGGCCCTCGATCTCGTCGGCGCCGAGCCCGACATCGACGACTATGTGCGCGGCCCGCACGATGTCGAGCTGTTG
>DATEMT010000056.1:0-5522 GCA_035275445.1 Methyloceanibacter sp.
CCGAGCCGGTAGGCGAGGCCGGTATCCTCGCCGACAAGGGCGTGCCGGACCTCGTCGTGGACGAAATATTCGTGCCCGATCGAAGAGGCGGGAACGAACCCGTCGGCGCCGGTCTCGATCAGCCTCACGAACAGGCCCGTCCGCACCAGGCCCGAGACCCGGGCCTTGAACGTCGCGCCGATTCGGTCGGCGAGATAAGCGGCGATCAGGCGGTCGGCCGTCTCGCGCTCCGCCGCCATCGCGCGGCGCTCCGTCTCGGAAATATGACGCGCGATCTGGTCGAGCTCGCCCATCTCGGCATCGGTCAGGCCGTCATTCCCCATGCCGAGCGCGCGCGTCAGCGCCCGGTGGACGATGAGATCGGCATAGCGGCGGATCGGCGAGGTGAAATGGGCGTAGCGGCGCAGATTGAGACCGAAATGGCCGAAATTGCTCACGGCATATTCGGCTTGGGCCTGGCTCCGCAGAACCACCTCGGCGACGAGTTCGGCGGTCGGCGTCGCGCGCGTATCGGCGAGAACGCGGTTGAAATGGGCGGGCCTCAGCGTGCCTGCTTTCGGCAGTTTGATGCCGATGGTCGCCAGAAAATCGCCGAGCGAGGCGAGCTTCTCCTTCGAGGGATTGTCATGGGCGCGGTAGATGAGCGGCGACCGCTTCGCCTCCAAGGTCTCGGCCGCGGCGACGTTGGCGGCGATCATGAACTCTTCGATCAGACGGTGGGCGTCGAGCCGGGGAGGGGTGGCGACGCCGCGCACGCGGCCGCGATCGTCGAGCAGGATCTTCCGCTCCGGCAGATCGAGGTCGAGGGGGCCGCGCTCGGTGCGGGCGAGATTGAGGCTGGCATAGGCGCCCCAAAGCGGGCGGAGCACGGTGTCGAGCAGGGGCGCGGTGGTCTCGTCGGTGCGCCCGTCGATCGCGGCTTGCGCCTGTTCGTAGGTGAGGCTCGCGGCCGATCGCATCACGGCGCGGAAGAAGCGGTGGCCAAGCTTGTTCCCGTGCTTGTCGAACACCATGCGCACGGCGAGGCAAGGCCTCGGCTCGTCGGCGACGAGCGAACAGAGATCGTTGGAAATCCGCTCTGGCAACATCGGCACGACGCGATCGGGGAAATAAACCGAGTTGCCGCGCTTTCGCGCTTCGTTGTCGAGCGCGCTCCCCGGCCGCACATAGGCGGCAACATCGGCGATGGCGACGATAACGACCCAGCCGCCGCGGTTCTTCGGGTCCGGGTCCGGCTCGGCGTAGACCGCATCGTCGTGGTCGCGCGCGTCAGACGGGTCGATGGTGACGAGCGGCAGTTGCCGCAGATCCTCCCGGCGTTTCAAGTCCGGCTCCTTGGCCGACGCGGCCTCGGCCAGCACAATCTCGGGAAAGCGATCAGGCAGGCCGTGGGCATGGACGGCGATGAGGCTCGTCATCTGCTCCGCTTCGGGATTGCCGAGCCGCTCGGTGACGCGGGCGGTCTGCACGCCCATGCGCGAAGCGCGCGCGATCTCGAAACGCACCAATTCGCCGTTCTCGGCCTCGCCGGTTGCGCCGCGCGGCACCGGCCATTCCTTGAGCTGCTTGCGGTCGACGGGATCGACGACGCCTCCGCCGCCGGGAAGGGCGCGAAAGATGCCGAGCGAGCTTCGCGTCGCGCGCGCGAGCCGCTTGATGGTTCGCGCCTGGTAGGGGTAGTCGCCGTCGCCCGGGCGCTCGGTGATGCGCGCCAGCACCCGGTCGCCAATGCCCGCGACGGGGTCGGTTTCGCGCTTGCCTTCGACCATGAGGATGCGGGGGGCGGGACCGTGATCTTCATCCCAAGTGGCGGGCCGCGCGAAGAACTCCCCGTCGGCATCGCGGGCCGTCACCTCGATCACGGTGACAGGCGGCAGCACGCCGGGCCGCGTCAGCTTGCGGCGCGAGCCCGCGATCAGGCCCTCGTCGGCCATCTCGCGCAGCATGGCCTTCAATGCGATCCGGTCGCCGCCCTTGACGCCGAAGGCGCGTGCGATCTCGCGCTTGCCGGCCTCGCCGCTCGCCGTCGCCAAAAAATCGAGAACGTCCTGCCGCGAGGGAAGCTGGTTGACCGCCTTCTTGCGCGGGGCCCCCTTGTGTTTCGCCACGTTGCCGCTCAGCCTGCCGTCTCCTCGACGGCCTCCTTATTGTTCTTTCCCTTGCGGGCCGGTTTCTTCGCCGCCTTCTTCGGCGCCTTCTTAGCCGGCCCCTTTGCGCTCTTCGCCGCGACGAGGGCTACCGCCTCGTCGAGCGTGACCTGCTCCGGCTCGCGATCCCGGGGCAGCGTCGCATTGATCTTGCCGTGCTTGACGTAAGGGCCATAGCGGCCGGTCAGAACCTGCACCTTGCCGCCAAGCTCCGGGTGCTCGCCAAGCTCCTTGAGGACGCTGGCGCCGCGGCGTCCGCGCGAGGATGCCGCCTTCTCGGCGAGAAGGCTGACGGCGCGGTTGAGACCGATCTCGAACACGTCTTCGGGGGTGCCGAGGCTCGCATATTTGCCGTCGTGCTGGATGTAGGGGCCGAAGCGGCCGAAGCCCGCCGTGATCGGCTTGCCCGACTCAGGATGCAATCCCACCTCGCGGGGGAGTGAAAGCAGCACGAGCGCGCGGGCGAGATCGACCGCTTGCGGATCGTTGCCCTTGGGGATCGAGGCGCGCTTCGGCTTCTCGGCGCCATCCTGCTCGCCAAGCTGAACGTAAGGTCCGAACCGTCCGGTGCGGAGCGTGATGTCGAGCCCGGACTCGGGATCGGCGCCGAGCACCTTGCCTTCGGCGAGCGAGGCCATCTCGCCGTTGGTGTCGGCGAGCTGACGCGTGTAGCGGCAATCCGGATAGTTGGAGCAGCCGATGAAGGCGCCGAACTTGCCCACTTTGAGGCTGAGGCGACCCACGGCGCATGACGGGCAGGCGCGCGGATCGGTGCCGGCGCCCTGGTCGGGGAAGATGTGCGGGCCGAGCAGGTCGTTCAGCGCGTCGAGCACTTGGGCGATGCGCAGATCGCCGATGTCGTTGACCGCGGCGATGAACTCGCGCCAGAAATCGCGCAGCACGTCCTTCCATTCGAGCTGGCCCGCCGAGATGAGGTCGAGCTTCTCTTCGAGATCGGCGGTGAAGTCGTATTCGACGTAGCGGCTGAAGAAGCTCTCGAGGAAGGCCGTGACCAACCGGCCCTTGTCCTCGGGGTAGAGCCGCTTCTTGTCGATGCGGACATATTCGCGTTCGCGAAGCACGTTGAGCGTGGAGGCATAGGTCGAAGGCCGGCCGATGCCGAGTTCTTCCATCTTCTTGATGAGGGTCGCTTCGCTATAGCGCGGCGGCGGCTCGGTGAAATGCTGCTTCGCCTCGATCTTACGGGGATCGGGCGTATCGCCGGTGGCGAGCGCGGGCAAAGCGCCGTCGTCGCCCACGGCATCGTCAATCCCTTCCTCGTAGATCTTGAGGAAGCCGTCGAAGCGGATCACGGAGCCGGTGGCTCTCACGCCGTAGCCCTTGCCGTCCGAGCCCGCGACGTCGATCTCGGCGGTGGTGCGCTCGATCTCGGCGCTGGCGGCCTGGCTTGCGAGCGTACGCTGCCAGATCAGGCGGTAAAGCTTGGCGGCATCGGCATCGAGATAGCGCGCGACCGAGTCGGGATCCTTGCCGAAGTCGGTCGGCCTAATGGCCTCGTGCGCCTCTTGCGCGTTCTTCGCCTTGGTCTCGTATTGGCGCGGGGAGGGGGTGACGTAGCGATCGCCGTAGCGCTTCGACACCAGCTTGCGGATGGCTGCGACCGCTTCGGGCACGATCTGCACGCCGTCAGTTCGCATATAGGTGATGAGACCTTCGGCTTCGCCACCGAGATCGATGCCTTCATAGAGCCGCTGCGCGAGCTGCATGGTGTGACGCGGCGAGTAGCCGAGCTTGCGCGATGCCTCCTGCTGAAGGGTCGAGGTGGTGAAGGGCGCGGCCGGGTTGCGGCGCTGCGACTTGCTTTCGACACTGGCAACGCGATAGCGCCCGCCCTCGAGCGCGGCCTTGAGGCGAAGCGCGGTAGCTTCATCGCCGATATCGAACTTGTCGAGCTTCTTGCCGCCGGCCGAGACCAGCCGCGCCTGGAACATCTCGTTCTTCGCCGTGGCGAGCTCGGCCAGGATCGACCAGTATTCCTGCGCCTTGAACTGCTCGATCTCGAGCTCGCGATCGCAAACGAGCCTGAGCGCCACCGATTGCACGCGGCCGGCGGAGCGCGCGCCCGGCAGTTTCCGCCACAGGACCGGGGACAGCGTGAAGCCGACGAGATAGTCGAGAGCGCGGCGGGCGAGATAGGCGTTGACGAGAGGTCGGTCGATCGCGCGCGGATTGCGCATGGCGTCGAGCACGGCCTCCTTGGTCACCGCATTGAAGACGACGCGCTCGACCGGCACGCCGGTCAGGGCCTTCTTGCGGTCGAGCACTTGCAGGACATGCCAGGAGATGGCTTCGCCCTCGCGGTCGGGGTCGGTCGCGAGGATGAGCTTCTTCGCGCCCTTCACCGCCTTGGCGATTTCATCGAGCCTTTTGGCTGCCTTGGGTTCGACGTCCCAAAGCATCTCGAAATCCTTGTCGGGCAGGACCGAGCCGTTTTTCGACGGCAGATCGCGCACATGACCGTAGGACGCGAGCACGCGGTAATCGGGCCCGAGATACTTGTTGACCGTCTTTGCCTTGGCCGGCGATTCAACGATGACGATGTTCATTGAGACTTTCCTAGCCGCGCTAGTTGCGTCGGGCTGAGGCTGGAGGGTCCAGCAGGACCCCGGCTGTTGGCCGGAAAATGGTGTTTTGCAGCGCGACTGTCAAATCGACCCGTCATGGATTGACAACTTACACGTGTATGGACTAACTGCGGCAACTCTAAGATATTCGACGAATGGTTGCTTTTTAGCCACTGGCCGCAGCTTGAGCAGAGGCAGCGGGGCCGGGGGGTTGAACGCCAATCGGCGCAAAAATAAGGCGGTTAGACATGGCAGGACTGGGAGGTGGGGCTCCCTTCGGCGATCCAAGCCCTCCAGGCGACGGCTCTCCGCCCTCGCACAAGGAGGCTGCGGAATACATCGCTTCGATGCTCGAGGGTTTGGCGCGGGTCGCGGGCAGCGCAGGCATGCCGTTCCTCGCCTATCTGATCAATGTGGCGCTGGAGGAGGCCAAGGTCGAAAAGACCACCCGCGACTAGGCCGGCGGAGATTTCAAAGACACGAGCTGCTGCCCGTGGCGCTGGAGTCGCCCGGCGAGGTCAAGCTCGAGCAGCGCGATCTGGACCGTTCGCGTCGCTAATCCGGTGGCCCTGATCAGCTCGTCGATGTCGACCGGGCTCGGCCCGAGCGCTGCCACGACGATCTCCCGTTCGGATCGACCGATGTCGGGAAGGGGCGCGGGCGCTTTGTGCTCGTCGCACGAGGCAAGACCCGCGGGCGCGGGACGCGAGCGTCCCAGGATCGGGGCGAGCGTCTCGACGATATCGCGGGAAGAGGTGACGAGGCAGGCGCCTTGCCTCAGGAGATTGTT
>DATEMT010000057.1:0-3356 GCA_035275445.1 Methyloceanibacter sp.
TCGGCGCGGGCGCCGTCGGGGCCTCCGGCCTGGGCGAGGTCCGGGCGGCCGCCCCCGCCTTTGCCGCCGAGCGCTTCGGCGCCCACTTTGACCAGCTCGACGGCATCGTAAGCGCCGGTGAGGTCTTCGGTCACGCCGACGACGAGGCCGGCCTTGCCTTCATCGCTCACGCCGACGATGGCGACGATGCCCGACCCCAATTGCTTCTTGCCGTCATCGACGAGGCCGCGGAGATCCTTCGGGGCAACGCCCTGCACCGTCCGCGCCAGAAGCTTGACCGTGCCGATCTCGCGCGCGGCCACGACGGCCGCTCCGCCCCCGCCGCCCCCGCCGAGCGCAAGATCGCGCTTGGCGTCAGCGAGCTGGCGCTCGAGCTTGCGGCGTTCATCGAGGATGGCGGACAGACGCAAGATCATCTCGTCGGGCGAAACCTTGAGCAGCCCGGACGCCTCGCGCACGCGCTCGACTTGGGTGTCGAGATAGGCGCGCGCGGCATCGCCGGTCAGCGCCTCGACCCGGCGCACGCCTGAGGCCACGGCCGCCTCGCCCACGATCTTGAGCAGGCCGATATCGCCGGTCCGCCGGACATGGGTGCCGCCGCAAAGCTCGATCGAATAGGCGTGGCCCGCGCGCGCACTGGCCGGATCGACGCCCATGCTGACCACGCGCACCTCCTCGCCATATTTCTCGCCGAAGAGCGCGAGCGCCCCTTGGGCGATCGCCTGGTCGGGCGTCATGAGATGGGTCTCCACCGGGGCGTTCTGGAGGATCATGGCGTTGACCCGATCCTCGACTTTGCGGATCTCATCGTCGGTCATGGGTTTCGGGTGCGAGAAATCGAAGCGGAGCCGCCCCGGCTCGACCAGCGAGCCCTTCTGCGCCACATGCAGCCCGAGCACCTGGCGGAGCGCCTCATGCAGGAGGTGGGTCGCCGAGTGATGGGCGCGCGTCGGCGTGCGGCGGACGTGATCCACTTCGAGCTGCACTTCGTCGCCCGTGCGCAAGCTGCCCTTGGTCACCACGCCTTGGTGGAGGATCAGCGCATGCAGCTTCTTCTGCGTGTCCTCGACGGAGAAGAGAGCGCCGCCTGAAGCGGCGAGCGTGCCGCGGTCGCCGACCTGGCCGCCCGACTCGGCGTAGAACGGCGTCTGGTTGACGATGACGATGCCGCGCTCGCCTTGGTTCAACCGATCGACGCGGGCGCCGTCCTTGACCAGCGCGACGATGCCGCCCGACGCGGCCTCGGTCTCGTAGCCGAGGAACTCGGTCGCGCCGAGCTCTTCTTTCAGCTCGAACCACAAACTCTCGGTCGCGGCCTCGCCCGAGCCCGCCCACGACTTTCGCGCCTCGGCGCGCTGGCGCTCCATGGCGGCGGCGAAGCCTTGGGCATCGACGCCGATCCCGCGCGCTTTCAGCGCATCCTCGGTGAGGTCGTAGGGGAAGCCGTAGGTGTCGTAGAGCTTGAAGGCGACTTCGCCCGGGAGCGTCGCGCCGCGCTTCAAGCCCTTGGTCGCGTCGTCGAGCAGGCGAAGCCCGCGCTCGAGCGTCTCGCGGAAGCGCGTCTCTTCGAGCTTCAGCGTCTCCTCGATCAGGTTCTGGCCGCGCTCGAGCTCGTGATAGGCGCGGCCCATCTCGCCGACCAGCGTCGGCACCAGGCGATAGAGCAGAGGCTCCTTGGCGCCGAGCAGTTGGGCGTGGCGCATGGCGCGGCGCATGATGCGGCGCAGCACGTAGCCGCGCCCCTCGTTGGAGGGAAGCACGCCGTCGGCGACGAGGAAGGCGGAGGCGCGCAAATGATCGGCGATGATGCGGTGGCTCGGCTTATTCGCGCCTTCCGCCGGCACGCCGGTCAACTCGACCGAAGCCCCGATCAGCGCGCGGAAGAGATCGATGTCGTAGTTGTCGTGGGTGCCCTGGAGGACGGCGGCGACACGTTCGATCCCCATGCCGGTGTCGATCGAGGGACGCGGCAGCGCGATGCGCTTGCCGTCGGCGATCTGCTCATACTGCATGAAGACGAGATTCCAGATCTCGACGAAGCGGTCGCCCTCGGCCTCGGCGCTGCCCGGCGGCCCGCCGGCGATGCCCGGCCCGTGATCGTAGAAAATCTCCGAGCACGGTCCGCACGGGCCGGTATCGCCCATCGACCAGAAATTGTCGCTTCCGGCGATGCGGATGATCTTCTTGTCGGGGAAGCCGGAAATCTTGCGCCAGAGCCCGGCCGCCTCGTCGTCGTCGGCATAGACGGTGATGAGCAACCGGTCCTTGGGAAGAGCGAATTCGCGCGTAAGAAGCTCCCAAGCAAGCAGGATCGCGCGCTCCTTGAAATAATCGCCGAAGGAGAAATTGCCGAGCATCTCGAAGAAGGTGTGGTGGCGCGCGGTGTAGCCGACATTGTCGAGGTCGTTGTGCTTGCCGCCGGCGCGCACGCATTTCTGCGCGGTGGCCGCACGCGGCGCTTTCGGCGTCTCGGCGCCGGTGAACACGTTCTTGAACGGCACCATGCCGGCATTGGTGAACATCAGCGTCGGATCGTTGCGCGGCACGAGCGGCGCCGACGGCAGGACGAGGTGATCGTTCTTGGCGAAGAAATCGAGGAAGCCTGCGCGAATGTCGTTGGTGCGGCTCGGCACGGCGCCGCCCGCGTGATGGGCAACCGGCACGCGCTCTCCTTTCGCGCCGGCGCGCGACTGGCGCGACGGGGGCGCACTTCCCTTTGCTGCACGGGTACGTTTGCCGGAGGTCATGGTTCGCTTAAGGGGGACCTTGGTTCGCATGAGGACGCGACGGCTTGCAGGCGACCCTAGCCGATTCGCCAGAATCGAGCGTTACCGTCCCTCTCCCCTTCAAGGAGACGGACGCACGTCCCGGGTCAGACATAAGATGAGGAAACAGGCCTGTCCAGAAGACCCTAGGCTTAAGCGACGACGTCTCGCCCGGAAGTCCCTCGTGGGACAGCACGGAGGGCGCCACCCAAGCGGCGTCAAAGCGTCGCCACCCCTCACCCTTCCCGCCATGCGACTTGCGCAGAGCTTGCGCTCGCGCAAGGTCGCGGCGAGAGGCCCTCTCCCTCAAGGGGAGAGGAAAGGCTCTAACCTCACCGGCGCCGCGGCACGAATACGGATGCGCGCGACAGCCAAACGGCGTGGATGCCCGGGTCGCGCCCGGGACGAAGGATGGGACGAAAGCCGCAACTAGCCGCGGCGGCCGCGCCGCGCGCCACCGCCGGCAAGCGGGGTGACCGCGCCCTCGCCCTCGGCAAGACCGCTCTCCGCGCCCTCGGCGACTTCCTCCGACCCGCCTTCGAGGATGCGGCCGGCGATGAGGCCGGCATTCTGCCGGATCGCCCGCTCGAT
>DATEMT010000058.1:0-7262 GCA_035275445.1 Methyloceanibacter sp.
GGCCCGGAGGGTGAAGCGGTTTCGGCCGCGGCGGCGGGCTTCGTGGCCGCGCCGACTTCGACGCGCACGCGTTCCTGCGAGGTGAGCGCGCGCGTTCCGTCGGGCGAAGTGATGGTGAGCGACAGCGCGTGATCGCCTGCCGCAAGCGGCTTCTCCACCACCGCACTCCATTCGCCTTGGTCATCGGCGGTGGCCGTGGCCACTTTCGTCTCGCCGCTTTGCACGCTGACTTGCCAGCCCGGCGAGGCGCGGCCGGCGATGACGCCCTCGCCGCTCGGATCGATCACGACCACGTCGAAGGTCGGCACGACGGTCGGCTCGGCGGGGGATGCGGTGGGGGGCGCCTCCGGCTTCGGTTGCGGCGAAGGTTGCGGCGAAGGTTGAGGCGAAGATTTCGGCAACGCGGCGGTTTCAGGCGCCGAACGCTTGTCGGCATCCGGCGCGGCCGGGCTCAGAGGAGCGCCTTGCTTGCCCTCGAAGGGAGAAAACCCGCCCTCACTCCACAGGTAGATCGCGCCGGCAGTGGCGAGAAGGCCGACGCCGGTCGCCAATATGATGGGGATCGTGTTTCTGCCGATCATCCGCCTACCTTCGCGGCGCGTATAAAATTCCTCAGTTCGGCGCGCCGGCGGCAGGAGCCTGCCCGCCCGGTGCCGTCGCGCCGTCTTCCGGTTTGGCCCGCGCGATCGTGACGATGGCCCGCGCCGCCAGCATCTCGCTCGCCACGTCGTATTGGTCCGCGCGCAAGGTATGGCGTCCGTCGCCGAGCGTCATTGCGGCCTCGTAGCTCCACTTGCCGCCGTCGTCGGGCATGACCTTGCCGATGGGCGCATCATCCAAAAACAGAAAGAGCTCCCGCCCGGGGAGTGCGATGCCGCCAAGGGTGAGTTTGCCCGCGCCTTCGGCCGTGTCCTGAAAATCGACAACGTTCACCTTGAGCGGGGCCCTGGGCGGCGATGCGGCTTCGCTTCCTTCAGCTACAGCCGGCGCTCCTTCAGGCGCGCTATCGCCCGCGCCGGCATGCGCCGCGCCGAGCCCAAGGGCCAAAACGCCGAACGCCAGCGTCACGATACGGATATAATTCCACTTCATTCCATCTTCCTCATTCACACGGCCCGATGTTACGCGCAGCCCAAGGCAAAAAAACGACAAATCGCCCGGATTGAAGCCGAAACTAGCGAATTCGCCGCCTCGCCGCCATCGGAATGACGCATCGCCTTCCTTTCTTGACGGGCGCTCGAGCCCGATGCCAGATGACCGTCCATGAATGAAACGCTGATCGCCTCCGGACTGCAAACTATTTGCGTCTATTGCGGCTCGGGCCCGGGCCGAAACCCGGCCTACGCCGAGGCCGCGCGCGACCTTGGCCAGAGACTCGCCGCTGCCCGCATCGGCCTCGTCTATGGCGGCGGCAGCCTCGGCCTCATGGGCGAGGTCGCCCGCTCCGTGCTCGATCACGGCGGCCACGTCACCGGCATCATCCCGGGCTTCTTGAGCGAGCGCGAGCATATGTTGGTCGAGGCCCAGGAACTGATCGTCGTCGACGACATGCATCAGCGCAAGCAGCTCATGTTCGTCAAGTCCGACGCCTTCGTGGCGCTTCCCGGCGGGCTCGGCACGCTCGAGGAGTTCGTCGAGCAGTTGACCTGGTCGCAACTCGGCCGTCACCGGCGGCCGATCGTGCTCGCCAATATCGAGGGTTTTTGGAATCCCCTCCTCGCCCTGTTCGAGAGCATGATGGCCGAGAGCTTCATCCGTCCCGGCCTCGATCTCAACTTGCTCGTGGTCGATCGCGTGGAGGAGATCATTCCGGCGATCGAGCGCGAGCTTGCTCTCGTGCCGCCGCGCGCCGCGGCCGAGGTTTCGGCGAAGTTCTGAACCGAAGCCGGCGCCCGCCTCAGTCGTAGGCGTTCCACTCCGGATGACCGGAAAAGGCCGCCTTGCCGTCGCGCGCGACGCCGACGCAGAACCGCGTCGTGTGCGTTTTGCGGAACACGTCGTCATAGACAATGTAGCCGACGATATAGAACGGCGACGGGATCTCCGAGCGGAACACCGTAGCGGGCGAGAACAGCTTGAACGGCTCGAGGATCTCGTTGGTGACGGTTCGCTTCGAAGCGTCGTAGCCGGGCTTGCGGCCGCGCGGCTCCTGCGCCAGGAACTCGACCAGCCACTCGCGGATCACGGCCGGCGTCTTGCCGTAATTCTGCATCGCGAGCCGCACCGTGGCCTGGTCGTGCAACAAGAAGAGATCGGTCGGCCCGCCGAAGACGTAAGCCCGCTCGACCGCCGGCACGTGTTCGGCCGCGGCCTTCGCCGCATTGGCGAGGCGCCTTGTATAGACCCACAACAGCAGAGTCGAAAGCGCGAGCAGCGCCGTTATCAGGAGCAGTGCCTGCTCGACCGAACCCAGGAGAGACGCCTTCGCACGGCAGGCATAATAGGCCGCGGTCCCGCCGGCGCCCTCTCCGCGGATGCATGGCGTGGCGGCGCCGGTCTCTTGCGCGAGCAGAGGCTTTCCCGAATCGAGCGCATGGCCTTCGGCCGCCATGTCGAGCGGCGCGAAATTGCCGTGATGCGGACTGCCCCCGCTCGCTTGCGCGAAGGCGGGCGTGGACCACAGCACCAATAAGAGAACGGCTACGAATCCCCGCATCGCGCAGTCGCGGCTCCCGGCATCCTCTGCGAGGCATTCTTATATCCGAATTCGCGTTCGGCCAACCGAAAGCGAACGGAGCGCCAAGCTCTGTTCCTTATTGGCACAGAGCGCGTTATGGGGCCGGAGCGCCGTCGCGGATGAGCTTGTAGTTGATGGAGTCGAGCAGCGCCTCGAACGAAGCATCGACGATATTCGGCGACACGCCCACAGTGAACCAGCGCTCTCCGTCGCGGTCGCGGCTTTCGATCAGCACGCGGGTGACGGCGTCGGTGCCTCCCGTGAGCACGCGGACCTTGTAATCGACGAGTTCGAGGTCCTCGATGAAGCTTTGGTAGCGGCCGAGGTCCTTCCGGAGCGCATTGTCGAGTGCGTTCACCGGACCGTTGCCCTCTCCGACCGACATCACGTTCTCGCCGTCGATACGCACCTTGACCGTCGCCTCCGAGATGGTGACGAGCTTCCCGACCGCGTTGTGGCGACGCTCGACCATGACGCGGAAAGAATCCACTTCGAAGAATTGCGGCACGTTGCCGAGCATGCGGCGTGCCAGCAACTCGAACGAGGCCTCGGCGGCCTCATAAGCGTAGCCGATCGCCTCGCGCTCTTTCACCGCGTCGAGGAGGCGCGCGATGCGCGGATCGTCCTTGGGAACGGCGATGCCGATACGGTCGAGCTCGGCAAGGATGTTGGAGCGGCCGCCTTGGTCGGAGACGAGCAGCTTGCGCCGATTGCCGACCGCCTCGGGCGGCACATGCTCGTAGGTGCGCGGGTCTTTCTGCACGGCCGAGACATGGATACCGCCTTTATGGGCGAAGGCTGCCTCGCCGACATAGGGCGCGTGCCGGGCGGGCGCGCGGTTCAGCATCTCGTCGAGGACGCGCGAGGCATGCGTAAGCGTCTTGAGCTTCTCCGCCGTCACGCCGGTCTCGAACCGCTCGGCATAGTCCGGCTTCAACAGCAACGTCGGGATGATCGAGGTGAGGTTGGCGTTGCCGCAGCGTTCGCCGAGACCGTTGAGCGTGCCCTGGATCTGCCGCACGCCGGCGCGAACCGCGGCGAGAGAGTTCGCCACGCCGTTGTCGGTGTCGTTGTGGACATGGATGCCGAGACGATCGCCTGGGATGTGCTTGACGATCTCGGTCACGATCCTCTCGATTTCTTCGGGCAGCGTGCCGCCGTTGGTGTCGCACAGCACGACCCAGCGCGCGCCGGACTCATAGGCGGCCCTGGCGCAGGCGAGCGCGTAAGCCGGATTGGCCTTGTAGCCGTCGAAGAAATGCTCGCAGTCGATCAGCGCCTCGCGTCCGCTCGCGACGATGGCTTGCGTCGATTCTTTGATCGCCGCGAGATTCTCCTCGAGGCTGATGCCGAGCGCGACATCGACGTGAAAATCCCAAGATTTGGCGACGAGACAGATCGATCCGACCTTGGCGGCGAGCAGCGCCTGGAAACCGGGATCGTTGGCGAGCGAGCGGCCCGGCCTCTTGGTCATGCCGAAGGCGGTGAGATTGGCGTAACGAAGCGGACGCGCTTCGGCGAAGAGCCTGGTGTCGGTCGGGTTCGCGCCGGGATAACCCGCCTCGATATAGTCGATCCCGAGCGCGTCGAGCTGCTCGGCGATCAGCCATTTGTCCTCGACCGAAAAATCGACGCCGTGGGTCTGCGCGCCGTCGCGAAGCGTGGTGTCGTAGAGGGAGAGCCGCTCGCGTGTCATCGCGCCACCTCCCAGGTGGTGACGAGCTCGCCGGTCTTCGGGTCCTTGGCGTCTTTCAGGATGACCCCCATCTTCTCGAGCTCGCCGCGGATGCGGTCGGCCTCGGCGAAGTCCTTGGCCTTGCGCGCGGCGTTGCGCGCCTCGATCCGCTTGTTCACCTCACCGCTCTCTATCGCTTCGCCCACCGCGGTGGCACGAATGGATCGTTGCGCCTTGCCTGCAGCAGGTGCGGTTCTGCCGATCTGCGCCCGGGCGCAGGAGAAGCCGAGAAACTGAAGCGCGTTGCGCAAAGCGGCCCAATGCCCGGCGCTGTGAAGCTTGTGGAGTTCGGCGATGGCCTTCGGCGTATTGAGATCGTCGAGCAGCGCATCGAGCACCGGCCCCGAGACGCCGCCGTCCGAAGCCGCCTTGCCTTCGAGGTCGCCGTACCATTCCCACAGCGTCTTATGCGCCTCGTCGAGACCGACAACCGTCCAGTCGAGCGGCTGGCGATAATGCGTCCGCAGCATGTTGAAGCGGAGCGCCTCGCCCGGCCACGCGTAACCCTGCCAGCCCGTGAGCAGATCGTGCACGGTGACGAAGTTGCCGAGGCTCTTCGCCATCTTCTCCCCTTCGACCTGAAGAAAGCCGTTATGCATCCACACCTGCGCCATGATCGGCGTGCCGAACGCGCAGCGCGATTGCGCGATCTCGTTCTCGTGGTGCGGGAAGACGAGGTCGATGCCGCCGCCGTGAATGTCGAAGGTCTGGCCGAGATGGACTTCCGCCATCGCCGAGCACTCGATATGCCAGCCCGGACGCCCGGGCGTTGCGATCCCGCACGGCGACGGCCATGACGGTTCGCCCGGCTTCGACGGCTTCCACAGCACGAAATCCATCGGGTCTTTCTTGAACGGCGCGACCTCGACCCGCGCGCCCGCGATCATCTCGTCGAGCGAGCGCCCCGAAAGCTTGCCGTAATCCGGCATCGCGGCGACGTGGAACAGGACGTGGTCCTCCGCCACGTAGGCCGAGCCGCGTTTCACCAGCGTCTCGATCATGACCTTCATCGCCGCGATATGCTCGGTCGCCCGCGGTTCGATGCTGGGTTCGAGCGCGCCGAGCGCGGCCATGTCCGCGTGGAACTCGCGCTCGGTCGTCTCGGTCACGCGCCGGATGGCTTCGTTCAACGGCAGGCCAGGGTAGTCCTGCGCCGCCCTTGCATTGATCTTGTCGTCCACGTCGGTGATGTTGCGGACATAGGTGACGTGCTTAGGCCCATAGAGATGCCGCAACAGCCGGTAAAGCACGTCGAACACGATCACGGGGCGCGCATTGCCGATATGGGCAAAGTCGTACACCGTGGGCCCGCACACATAGATGCGGACATTCCCGGCGTCGAGCGGCCGGAAAGGCTCCTTCTTCCGGCTGAGCGTGTTGTAAAGCTTAAGCACGACCGACCAAGCCCCTTAGTCTCGAGGCTCGCCCTTCGGTTCGTTTAGGTCTGAATGATGGTAAAAGGAGAACGGCCCGGGCGAGTGTGATTGCTAGCCCAGAATAATGCCCCAGGAAATGATAAGGATGGGTTGCCGTTGCGTCATCTTGGGACGCTTATGGGGCCAATCCAGTACGAGCGTCAAGCAGCCTATCTTATTGATGCCGCATTGACCGCCGAGTCTGGCCGGGCATAATACATGCGATACATGCGGGTATCCTCGGGGATCGGGAACATCGTGAGCGTCCGTCGTGATCTGTGGCGCATCGTCGCCTCATTTGTACGGCCGGCCGGCCTGCCTTGGCTTGGCGTGCTCGCTCTCGGTTGCGCCGGCCTCGTGGCGGGATCCGACCCGAGCCCTGCGCAGGGCGTAAGCGAACAGCAGATGCGCTGCATGCAGCTTCAGCAGGATCTCGCCGCCGCCCAAGGCGGAGGCGGCGCCAACCGTGCCGACCTCGCCAACGTCGAGAGGCAGATTGCCCAGGCCGACCGGGTGTTCCAGGGAACGCAGGCGGCCATGGAGGATGCCGGCTGCTTCGACAGCTTCTTCATTTTCGGGCGTGGGCTGGTGCGGAGTCCGAAATGCATCAACATGAATGCCCGCGTCGAGGACGCGCGGCGCCAGCTCACCCAACTCCAGCAGCAGCGCCAGGTCTTGATGGGCGGCGGCGGCAACCGGCGGCGTCAGGCCGAGCTTCGCGATGCTCTCGCCCGCAGCGGCTGCGGCGGCCAGGTCCGTCCGGCGCGCCGCGGTTTCTTCGACTTCTTCGGCGGCAGCCGCGAGGAGGAAGAGCAGCCGCTGCCTCAGACCCCGGCCTATCGCAGCATCGACGCGGGCGGCCGCTACCGGACCGTTTGCGTGAGGCTCTGCGACGGCTTCTTCTATCCGATCCACTACTCGACTTACGGCAGCATGGTCGGGCCCGATGCCGAATCTTGCCAGTCGAGTTGCGCCGCGCCCGCCGAGCTTTACGTCTATCGCAATCCGGGACAGGAGATCGAGCAGGCGGTGTCCTTGAGCGGCTCGGCCTACATGGACCTGCCCGTCGCGCTCCGCTACCGCAAGGAATACGTCAAGGGCTGCTCCTGCAAGCAGGCGGAATACAATCCGACCGAGATCATGGCCGCCAACAAGCAGGCGGGCATCGATACCGGCCCGATGCCGCCGGCCCGCGCGCCGGCCGCGGCCGACGCCGGCGACGCCGCACCACCGGTCGAAATCACCGGGGCAACCTCGCCGGCCGATCAGGCTGCCGCTCCTCCGCCCGACCAGGCAGCGCCTCCGCCGGTCGATGCCGCCGCGCCGCCGCCCGCGCCACCCCCGGATTCCGTTGCCAGCGAGCAGGCGCCTCCACCGCCGAAACCCGCGACGGTGCCGCAGAGGCAGAAGCCGCCCGCTCCGCCCAAGACCGCCG
>DATEMT010000059.1:0-19834 GCA_035275445.1 Methyloceanibacter sp.
CGGCGCAAGAGGGCCCAACCGGTGCCATCGACGCCGGAAGCGGTACCGAGCCTAGCCAGGCCGCAGCGCCTCAGGCGCCGGACGCCGCAGCGCCCGGTCCGCAAGGGCCCGAGCCGCCGGACTAGGACAGCGTTATTGGGCGTGATCGAGCCGATGCCCCGCCCAATTGGACAAAGACCATGAGCGAGACCCACAGCGGCGGTTGTCTCTGCGGCGGCGTCCGATACGTCGTGACCGGACCCTTGCGCGACGTCGTCAATTGCCATTGCGGCCAATGCCGGCGGACCCATGGGCATTTTGCGGGCTACACCGAAGCCCCCCTTTCGGAGTTCAAGCTGAACCGCAGCGACAGCCTGAAATGGTACCAATCCTCTCCGCAAGCGCGGCGAGGCTTCTGTTCGGTTTGCGGCGCGAGCCTGTTCTGGGTGCCTGAAGACGGCGACCACGTGGCGATTGCCGCCGGCACGCTCGATCAGCCGACCGGATTGCGCACGGTGGCGCACATCTTTGTCGCCGACGCGGGCGACTACTACACGATCGCCGACGGGCTCAAAACCTATCCTGGAACGCAGTCCACCACGGCGGTCGATAAGTAGCTGCGCCTTGCGGCGCTTGAGCGCTGCGGCTCACGACAGGCGCATGAAGCCGAGACCGAGATACATCGCCATGAACACCACGATCACCAGCACGATCAGGCGGTGCATCCGGTCTTGCGCGCGGCTGCAGACGATTTCCGCCACCGGATTGGGAAGCTGCTTGAAGCGGCTCGAAGCGAAGGCTGCGGCAAGTTCGGTGTGCCGCCGTATCCCCGCCCATCCCGAGGCGGCGATGCCGAGCCACGCGCCGCTGACGAGGAGGCCGGCCGCCAGCATGGCCAGCGCCGCCAATTGGTTCTCCCAGAGCGCGGCGGGGCTGATGGCGAGCGCGCCGATAATGAGCGAATTGGCCAGCAGCAGCGCGTTGTGGCGCGCCCAAAGCGTCTCCCGCTCCGAATTGATGAGGTCGATATAGGCCTGGAAGACGGCGAATTCTTCGATCTCCGACGCTTGCGGCTTTTCATTGGTGGACATCGACCCAACTCTACCTTCATGGCCGGGCGGCCGCCAGTCGCCGCTCCTCGAAGGCCAAGGTCGGGCGCGCTCCGGCTGCGGACTAACCCTAAAGATTTACCGTTAGTTCACTCTGATCGTCTCGACAGCGTGGGAGGATGTAAGTCTTGTGTCTCAATATCTACTCGTTGCGGGAGACGTCGGAATTGCGCTCGGAGAGGCGAGAATTGGATTGTCCGGGAGGCGCCCTGCGCAAGCAGGCGGCGCTGCAATATATTCTCGATGCGTGGGAAGAGGCGCTGCATGACGGCATCGAGCCGGAGATGCTTGCCAATGCCGCGCTGTTCGCCGCGTTGACCGATCTCATCGACGCCTATGGCGAGGACGCGGTCGCGAAAATGACCAACGGGCTGTCGCGGCGCATCCGTTACGGCGAGTTCACGCTGAAGCGCACGCCGCTTGCTTGAGCCGGCGCCTATTTCAACACGAAACCGTCGAACAGCAGAACCAAGCCGAAGGCGACCAGCACGCCGCCGGCGATGCGATTGATGAGCTTCAAGCGCTCTTCGGTGAGCTTGTGCCGGATCGTGGCGATGAGCTCGGACAGACCGAGCCACCACAGGAGACTGCCGCCCATCACCGCGGCGACAAGCAACAAAGCTTCGAGATAGGTGTTGAGGCCGCCGATCAGCGAGCCGAGGCCGCCGATCATCGCCGCCATGCCGAGAACCGCGCCCGGATTGGTGACGGTGAGAAAGAAGGTCTGCGGGATGATGCCCATATGCTCGAGCAGATGCGACTTCTGCCCGATCGGGATGGTTATCGCCGGCCGCGCGACAAGGAGCGCAAGCCCGAAGCCGATCAGGAGCAGGCCGCCGATGAGCCGGATCTGTCCGGAATAGGCGCTCATGACGTCGGAAATCGCCGTGACGCTGAAGGCGGCGATGGCGGCAAGAAGCCCGTCGCCGAGCACGGCGCCGATGCCGGCAGCAAGCCCGGCCCAGAAGCCGCCGGCCACGGTTCGCTGAATGACGAGAACGTTGACCGGCCCGATGGGCGCCGCCATCAGCACGCCGATGCCGACGCCGAAGAGCACGAGCTGAAGCGTGGTGAGGACGAGTTGCGCGCCCGCGCCCAAGGCCCGAGCCCTATTCGCTCATCGCGGGCGGCACCGCGCCCGCGCCGCGTGGCTCGAGCGCAGTTGTGCGCTCCTCTTGCGCCCGTCCGCCGATCTGCGAGATTGATCGCTCACGCATGGGTTCTCTCATGAATCGCCGGAGTCGCTTGGTCATGTTTGCCCTCGCAGCATTGGTAGCGGGCGCTGCCGCCCTTGTCTACGTACACGACGAAGCCTCCACGGCGAACGCGGGCGGGAGCGCCGGGACGGTGATGGCGGCGGCCCAAACCGCCGATCAAGCGCCGAAAGCGCTCTACGACTTCAACGCGCTGCCCGACCCCGTAAAGCGCATGCTGGAGCGGATCGCAAGCGCGGCGCAGAGCGGCGAAATCGACAACATGCTGCCGGTGTTCGAATCGAACGAGTTGAAGCCGATGGTCGCTACCGGCGCTGTCGGCGACCCCATTGCCGTGTGGAAAAAAGAATCGGCCGACGGCTCGGGCCGCGACATTCTCGCCGCCATGCTCAACGTCTTGTCCTCCGGCTATGCGCGGGTCGGCCAGGGACCTGACGAGATGTATGTGTGGCCCTATTTCGCCGAGACCGGGCTGTCCTCGCTCACGCCGGCGCAAGAGGTCGAGCTTTACCGCATCGTGCCGCGCGAGCGCGTGGCGGAAATGAAGAAATCGGGCAAGTACAGCTATTACCGGCTCGGCATCGCGCCGAACGGCGTGTGGCACTATTTCCTTCAGTAACGTGCTCAAGCCCGCGGCAGCGCCTCGCCGAAGCGGACCGGCGCGCCGTTCGCCTCGCCGACATCGCCCTCCCACATGGCGAGAAGCCCGCGCACGATCGTGCCCTTGGGCCAACCGCGCACCGTGTGACCGGCAAACGGGGTCCAGCCGCATTTGCTGCCGATCCATTCGTCCTCGATCACGCGCGTCTCTTTGAGATCGACAATGGTGAGGTCGGCGTCGTAGCCGACGGCGATGCGTCCCTTGCCGGCGATGCCGAAGACGCGCTGCGGGCCCGCGCTGGTCAGATCGACGAAGCGAGCGAGCGTCAGGCGACCGGCATTGACGTGGTCGAGCATCACCGGGACGAGCGTCTGCACGCCGGGCATGCCCGAGGGCGTCGCAGGGTAACTCTTGGCCTTCTCTTCGAGCGTGTGCGGCGCGTGGTCGGAGCCGAGAACATCGACCACGCCCCGTTCGACTCCCCACCACAGCCCCGCCTGGTGGTCGCGGTCGCGGAGCGGCGGGTTCATCTGTGCTTTCGTGCCGAGACGCTCGTAAGCTTCCGGCGCGGCAAGCGTGAGATGTTGCGGCGTGACCTCGACCGAGGCGAAGTCCTTGTGGCGCGCGAGCAACGCCATTTCCTCCGCCGTCGAGACATGAAGGACGTGAACCCGCTTGCCCGCGCGTGCCGCGAGCCGCAACAGCCGTTCGGTCGAGGCGAGCGCCGCTTGCGGATCGCGCCAATGGTGATGGCTCGAAGGATCGCCCGCCCGTTGGAGGGGCACGCGCTCTCTCAGTCTTGCCTCGTCCTCGGCGTGAAACGACGCGCGCCGGCTGATGCTGGCGAGAATGCGCGCAAGCGTCGCCTCGTCGTCGATGAGGAGATCGCCGGTCGATGAGCCGAGAAACGCTTTGATGCCGGCAGCGCCGGGCAGACGCTCGAGCTCGGCAAGCTCGCCGACATTGTCGTGGGTCGCGCCGACGAAGAAGGCGAAGTCGCAATGCATGCGCCCGGAGGCGGCCGCCACCTTGGCCGCCAACGCCTCTGCGCTCGTGGTCGCGGGCTTGGTGTTGGGCATTTCGAACACGGCGGTGACCCCGCCCAAGACCGCCGAGCGGCTGCCGGTCGCCAGATCCTCCTTGTGCTCGAGGCCGGGCTCGCGGAAATGGACCTGGCTGTCGATCACGCCGGGCAGGATGTGGAGGCCCGTCGCGTCGATGGTCCGGGCGCCCGCGCTCGCGCCGATCGAGCCGATTTCGGCGATGCGGCCGTCCCGCACGCCAAGATCGGCTTTCCCCTCGCCATCGTGGTTGACGACGGTTCCGCCTTTGAAAACAAGATCGAAGGTCGCGGCCAAGGGCGTCTCTTGCGGGGCCGAGCCCCCTCCCATAAATGTCGGTGGCCCTGGTTAGCAGATGGACCTTGGATGAGCCATTGTCATGCGAGCCTATTGCCGTCCCGCGCCGTGCTTAAGATCGGCGGCGCCGACGCGCACAAATTCCTGCAAGGCCTCATCACCAACGATATCGGCAAGGTGCACGGGGCCGATGCCGTCCATGCCGGCCTCCTCTCGCCCCAAGGGAAGGTCCTGTTCGATTTCTTCCTCGTGGCCGATGGCGACGGCTTCCTCGCCGATGTGGCGTCCGACCAGGTCGAGGAGCTCTTGAAGCGGCTCGCCTTCTACCGGCTCCGAGCCGCGGTCGAGATCGCGGCCGATCCTTCTCGCCAAGTCGCTGCATGCTGGGGCAGCAAGCCGGCGGCGCCCCCCGGCGCCATTGTCTATGCCGATCCAAGGCTGCCCGCGCTCGGCTACCGGGCGTTCCTGCCGCAAGGCTCCGCTCCCCAAGCACTCGGTTGCGAGAATGTGAGCGAGCAGGACTACCACGCCTTCCGCATCGGGCAGGGCGTGCCGGAAGGCGGCAAGGACTATGCCTTCGGTGACGCCTTCCCGCATGAGGCGCTGTTCGACCAGTTGCACGGGGTCGATTTCGCCAAAGGCTGCTTCGTCGGCCAGGAAGTCGTCTCGCGCATGGAGCATCGCGGCACGGCGCGGAAGCGCGTCGTGCCGGTCGAAGGTGCGGCGCCGCTCCCCGCCCCCGGCACGAGCATCGAGGCGGCGGGCGCTGCCATCGGGACGCTCGGCTCGGTCGCCGGACGTTCGGGCCTTGCCCTCATCCGGCTCGATCGGGCCGAGGATGCGCTCGCGCGCGGCGAGAGCCTTGCGGCAGGCGGTGTCGCGATCGCCATCCGCCGCCCCGACTTTGCTCGCTTCACCATGAAGGCGAACGAGGTGCGCGCATGAGCCGGAAACCCGCACCCTGTCCCTGGCCCGGGACCGATCCGCTCTACGTCGCCTATCACGATGAGGAATGGGGCGTGCCCGAACGCGACGACCGCGCGCTCTACGAGAAGCTCGTGCTCGACGGGTTCCAGGCGGGACTGTCGTGGATCACCATCTTGCGCAAACGCGAGGCCTTCCGCCTTGCCTTCGACGGTTTCGAGCCGGAGAAGATCGCCCGCTACCCGAAACGGAAGGTCGAAGCGTTGATGCGCGATGCGGGCATCGTGCGCAATCGCATGAAGATCGAGGGCGCGATCGCCTCGGCGCGCGCCTGGCTCGACATCATGGAAACGGGCGCGGGCTTCGCGCCCTTCCTGTGGGACTTCGCCGGCGGCAAGCCGATCGTCAATCGCTACAAGGCCATGCGCGAAATTCCCGCCGAGACCGAGCTGTCAGGCAAGATTTCCAAGGAACTCAAAGCAAGAGGCTTCAAGTTCTGCGGACCGACGATCATCTACGCCTTCATGCAGGCGGTCGGCATGGTGAACGACCACCTGATCGGCTGCCCGCGCCATGCCGCTTGCGAACGGCTCGGCGCGACGCTACCTAGCCCTTAGAGCGGCGCGGATCGCGGCTCCGCGGATAGGTGCGCTCTTCTTGGATTCTGCCGTTCCGCTTCTTGATCTTGACCGAACCTGATTTGCCCACCGCCCGCTCCAAGACTCCGCCTTTGGTGGCGCCCGCCTTGCTCGCGAAGGATTTGACCGCTTGGCCGGTGCTGTCGTTCGTCAGCACCCAGCGCTTCGTCTTGGCGTCTTGCATCAGTGTATACTTGGCTAGCTTTGCCATATGTATCTCCCAGTGACAGATCCGGTCTACCTGCACTTCGACGATCGTCGTCCGGCGAAATCGTGCCTCGTCGAGTCTCGTCCATGTCTTCGTGGCCGCTATCGAGAAAATAGTCAATGCCTCGCGACACTGAAGCGGACCCCTTGCGCAAGATGAAACGGGTACGGATGGTCCACGGATCCGCCGCACCCGCGCGCGCGCGTGCGTGGCAGCGCATGCTGAGCGGGCGTCGGCTCGACCTGCTCGACCCCTCGCCGCTCGATATCGAAATCGAAGACATCGCTCATGGGCTCGCGCGCGTGGCGCGCTGGAACGGCCAGACGAGCGGCACGCATGCGTTCTCGGTGGCGGAGCACAGTCTCCTCGTCGAGCGCATCGCCGCCGAGATCGAGCCCAAGCTCGGCCGCGACTTCCGGCTCGCGGCGCTCATCCATGACGCGCCCGAATATGTGATCGGCGATCTGATCAGCCCGTTCAAGGCGGCGCTGTCGCTCGACTATCGTGCGTTCGAGGCCAAACTGCTTGCCGCCATCCATGTCCGTTTCGGCTTGCCGGCCGAGCTTCCCGACCATGCCGTCAAATCGATCAAGCGCGCGGATCGAATCGCGGCCTATTACGAAGCGACCGGCCTTGCCGGATTCTCGGCGGCGGAGGCGCGGAAATTTTTCGGCCAGCCGCGCGGCTTGGGCGCGTCGCTCGTCGCCCATCTGTCGCATCTGGAGCCATTGCCAACGCCGCGCGTCGAGGCAGAATTTGTAAAACGATTCAACGCGTTATGCCGATGATGCGAGGCGTTGGGACGACCTCGTGCGCGCGCCCGGAACGAAGAATGGATGAAAGAATGGATTCCCTGAATTTAGCCACAGAAGCAGTTAAAGTGCCGCGGACCATGACCCCCGAAACGATCTATGTCGCGCCTTTGAGCCTCGTCGAGATCACGGTCGCCGATGCCGGAGTGAGCCATTTGGTGACGTTGATAAACGGCGACACGCCGATTCCGACGCCGGCCGGAATTGGTCCCGAGCGGCATCTCAAGCTCGCCATGAACGACATTTGCGAGCCGCAACCCGGCCTCGTGCTGCCCTGCCTCAACCATGTCGACGATCTCATTCGATTTGCGCGGGAGTGGGACCGGCAAGCGCCGCTCCTCATCCATTGCTGGGCCGGGATCAGCCGATCGACGGCCGCCGCCTATATCGCGCTTTGCGCGCTCAACCGCGAAGGCTCCGAGCACGATCTTGCCTGGGCGCTGCGCCGCGCCTCGCCGACGGCCTATCCCAATCGTCTCCTGGTCGCGCTCGCCGACGAGAGCCTGGCGCGCGGCGGACGCATGATCGCCGCGGTCGAGGACATCGGCCGCGGACGCGTCGCGGAGGAAGCCGACGTGTTCGCCCTGCCCGCGCTCGTTGCCGCCTGAGCCATGTCGGCGCCGGGTCGCAAAACGGCCGAAGCACAGCGGGCGCAAAGCGGCGATCCGAAAATCGAACTCGGCCTCAACGCCGCCATCGTCACTGTCCGTGCGGGCCAGCCGCATATTCTCGTCGTGCGCTCCGGCACGGCAGGATCGGGTACGTGGGATGCGCTTCCCTTCGGCCCGTTCGCGCCCCGCGCCCATCGCACACTCGAGATCGGCTTGCGCGAATGGGTCAAGCGGCAGACCGGCCTCGATCTCGGCTATGTCGAGCAGCTCTATACGTTCGGCGATCGCGGCCGTCATGCCGAGCCGGGCGGCGCACATATGCTTTCGGTCGGCTATCTCGCCTTGACCCGCGGCGCGGGCGACGAGTTGCTCGGCTCGCACTGGTCGCCGTGGTACGCCTATTTTCCGTGGGAGGATTGGCGCGAGGGGAAGCCCGACATTCTCACCGACGAGATCGAGCCGAGGCTGAAGGAGTGGGCCGCGCGGCCGCCTCTTCCCGACGAACCGGCGCGCCCGCTCCGCCGGCAGGAGCGGCTCAGGATCAGCTTCGGCATCGGCGGGACATGGGACGAGGAGAAGGTGCTCGAACGCTACGAGCTTCTCTACGAGGCGGGCCTCGTGGCCGAGGCGAAGCGGAACGGGCGCCCCGCCGCCAAGCAATGGCCGGTCCTGCCGGAGTTCGGCCGTCCGATGGCGTTCGACCATCGCCGCATCCTTGCCACCGCGCTTGGACGGCTTCGCGGCAAGCTGAAATACCGCCCCGTGGTGTTCGAGCTGCTGCCGGGCGAGTTCACGCTTCTGGAGCTCCAGAAAACCGTCGAATCCATTTCCGGCACGCTCTTGCACAAGCAGAATTTCAGGCGGCTGGTCGAACAAGGCGGCCTGGTCGAGGCGACGGGAAACGTTTCGACCGCGACCGGCGGGCGGCCCGCGCGGCTCTACCGCTTCCGCCGCGAAGTCGTGGTCGAGCGGCCGGCGCTGGGCTTGCGGGTCAAGGCCGGACGCGGGTGAGCGAACTTCTCTATGGTGTGAAACGTTCCGCCGAGGAGGCTTGAGCGAGGCGCGATGACAAAGGAGACCCTCAGCGCGGCACGGCTTTGGCGTGACCTCAGGGGCTTGAGCGTGCTCGTCCTTGTCGTGGTTATCGCTGCGATCGGAATTGCGCTGCAAGCGGGCGGCAAGGATCGCGCGATCGCCACCAAGCAAGGCCCGATCAAGGTCGAGACGGTGGCGCGCGATCTCGAATGGCCCTGGGGTCTTGCCTTTCTTCCCGATGGCCGCATGCTCGTCACGGAGAAACCCGGACGCTTGCGCATCGTGACCAAAGACGGCGTTATCTCCGAGCCCGTCGCCGGCGTACCCGAGGTGAGCGCGCTCGGCCAGGGCGGTCTCCTCGATGTGGCGCTCGATCCCGCCTTCGCCGACAACAACCTCATCTATCTCTCCTATGCCGAGCCCGGCGATGGCGGCTTCGGAACGGCGGTCGCGCGCGGCAAGCTCGGCGACGGACGTCTCGAAAATGTCGAGGTCATCTTCCGGCAAAAACCCAAAGTCAGCGGCAGCAACCATTTCGGCTCGCGGCTCGCCTTCAGTCCCGACGGCAAGCTCTTCATCACGCTCGGCGATCGCTTCAAATTCGCCCCGGCGCAAGACCTTGGCAGCGATCTCGGCAAGATCGTTCGCATCAATCCCGACGGCTCGATCCCCGAAGACAATCCCTTCGTGGGCCAGGAGGGCAAGCTGCCGGAGATCTGGTCCTACGGTCACCGCAACGCGCAAGGGGCGGCCATCCACCCGGAGACGGGCAAGCTGTGGGAAGCCGAATTCGGCCCGTTCGGCGGCGACGAGCTCAACATTCCTGAAGCCGGCAAGAACTACGGTTGGCCGGTGGTGAGCTGGGGCAAAAACTACGACGGCACCGACATTCCCGATCCGCCGCAGCACCCGGAATTCGCCGACGCCATCCATCACTGGACCCCGGTGATCTCGCCCTCGGGCATCACCTTCTACACCGCCGACACCATCCCCGGCTGGAAAGGCAATCTCATCTTGAGCGGGCTTTCCTCGCGCTCGATCACGCGGCTCGAACTCGACGGAGAAAAAGTCGTGGGCGAAGAGCGGATCGCCATGCCCAACCGCATCCGCGACGTGGTCCAAGGTCCCGACGGCGCGCTTTACGCGCTGACCGACGCCGACAACGGCAAGATCCTCAAGCTGACGCCGGACCGGTAAGCCCTGCATGGTGCCGCGCGGGCTCTCGATCGGGTTCTTCGGATTGTTCGGCCGGTCGTCCGAGTTGCGGGAGTTCGACGCCGCGCTCCGCTCGGTCGATCTCCATCCCCGTCTCGTGCCTGAAGCGGTCAAGCTCGCTGCCGTCAAGCTCTTGCAGGAGCGGGCCAAGGATCGTGCGCCCGAGCCCCGATCCTATCGCAAAGCCGCCGAGATCATCGCTTATTGCATGACCGGCGGCAAGGCGTTCGCGGCGGCAAACGACGCAAGGCTCGCTTCCGGCGTCGAGCGGCGCCTGGAGGCCGCGCTCGATTCCGGCACCAATCTCGACGCCAAGCTCGTGCTCCTCGCCCTGCACGCAAAGGTGATTCAGCCGAGCGTCATCGACGATTTTGGGCTGGAAAGCGTCGATTGAGCCGGATGCGCGCCGTATAGTTGCCATACTGAACCGGTCGATAGGGCCCCTGGCCGCACGCCCCCTACCCTCACGATCCGTCAATGCCCGCCATTATCTCCGTCAAGAACGTGTCGAAGACCTACGCGAGGGGTTTCGAGGCGCTCAAGAACGTCAGTCTCGACATCGAGAAAGGCGAGATTTTCGCTTTGCTCGGACCGAACGGGGCCGGCAAGACCACGCTCATCAACATCATCTGCGGGATCGTGACGGCGAGCGCCGGCACGGTCACGATCGACGGCCACGACATCGTCACCGACTATCGTGCCGCGCGGTCCTTCGTCGGGCTCGTGCCGCAGGAACTCACCGCCGACATGTTCGAATCGGTCTGGACGACCGTCAATTTCAGCCGCGGGCTGTGGGGCAAGTGGCCGAACCCGGACCATATCGAGGCCGTGCTGAAGAGCCTCTCGCTGTGGGATCGGAAGGATTCCAAGCTCATGACGCTGTCAGGCGGCATGAAGCGCCGGGTGCTGATCGCCAAGGCCTTGTCGCACGAGCCGACCGTGCTCTTTCTCGACGAGCCGACCGCGGGCGTCGATGTCGAGCTGCGCAAAGGCATGTGGGAAAATGTACGGGCGCTGCGCGATTCCGGCGTGACCGTCATCCTCACCACCCACTACATCCACGAGGCCGAGGACATGGCCGACCGGATCGGCGTCATCAATCAAGGCGAGCTGATCCTGGTCGAAGACAAGGCCGAGCTGATGCACAAACTCGGCAAGAAGCAGCTCACGCTTCAATTGCACGATGCGCTCGATGTCATACCGCCCGCGCTTGCCGGGCACCACCTCGCGCTCGCCAATGGCGGCAGCGAGCTCGTCTATACTTATGATACGCAAGGGTCCCGCACCGGCATCACCGGACTGCTCACCGATTTGGCGCAGGCCGGAATCAGATTCAAGGACCTCGATACGACGCAAAGCTCGCTCGAGGACATCTTCGTCGATCTTGTGAGACGGAACCGATGAACCTCCCGGCGATCGCGGCGATCTACAAATTCGAGATGGCACGCTGGGGACGCACGTTCCTACAGAGCATCGTGTCGCCGGTCATTGCCACCTCGCTCTATTTCGTCGTGTTCGGCGCGGCCATCGGATCGCGCATCACCGAGATCGAGGGCATCGAATACGGCGTCTTCATCGTGCCGGGCCTGGTCATGCTCACGCTGCTGACCCAGAGCGTGGCCAACGCCTCGTTCGGGATCTATTTCCCGCGTTTCACCGGCACCATCTACGAGCTGCTGTCGGCGCCCATCTCGGCGTTCGAGATCGTGATCGGCTATGTTGGCGCGGCCGCCACCAAATCGATCCTGCTCGGGCTCGTGATCCTCGCCACCGCCTGGTTGTTCGTGCCGCTGAAGATCGCCCATCCGGCGTGGATGGTGGCGTTCCTGGTGCTGACAGCGGTGACCTTCAGTCTGCTCGGCTTCGTCATCGGGCTTTGGGCCGACGGCTTCGAAAAGCTCCAGCTCGTGCCGCTCCTCATCATCACTCCGCTCACCTTTCTCGGCGGCACCTTCTATTCAATCTCGGTCCTGCCCCCGTTCTGGCAGACCGTCACCCTGTTCAATCCGGTGGTGTATCTTGTGAGCGGCTTCCGCTGGAGCTTCTATGAAATCGCCGATGTCAGCCCGGCAATCAGCCTCGTCATGGTCGGGGTGTTTCTCGCCATTTGCCTCGGCGTGGTGTGGTGGATTTTCAAGACCGGCTATCGCTTGAAGAGCTAACGGCAATTCCGATGCGCGGAATTCGAGGTAAGGCGCCGGGGAATGAGGGAAATTTCAGTCGAAAGCGATGACGGCGCGGCTCGGGAAGCGCCGTCGCTCCAGCGTACGATCGGGCCGGCGCAGATGGCGCTTTACGGCCTCGGCAGCATGCTTGGCGCCGGAATCTACGGGCTGATCGGCAAGGCGGCGGGCGAAGCCGGAAACGCCGTGTGGCTCTCATTCGTCGTCGCGCTGGTGGCGGCGCTCCTCACCGCGTGTTCCTACGCCTCGCTCGGTTCGCGCTATCCGCGCGCGGCCGGAGCCGCTTACGTCACCGAGCGCGCCTATGGCTTTCCGCTGCTCAGCTTCATGGTCGGGCTTGCCCTCGTCTGCTCGGGGCTCACCTCGATCGCGACCCAGAGCCAAGTATTCGCCGCCAATATCGCCGCCCTGTTCGGGATCGAAACCATCCCGCTGTCATGGCTCGCGCTCGGGTTCCTGCTGATCCTCACCGGCATCGTGTTCCGCGGCATCCGCGAGTCGATGTGGGTCAATGTGGTGTGCACGGTGATCGAGGCGAGCGGACTCGTGATCGTGATCGTCGCCGGCGCGTCCTATTGGGGGTCGGTCGATTATCTCGAGACGCCGGTGCTGCCCGGCGGCGACCATGCCGCGCTCCTCATCATGCAGGCCGCGGTGCTTGCCTTCTTCGCCTTCATCGGCTTCGAGGACATGATCAACGTCGCCGAGGAGACGCGCGACCCCGAGCGCACCGTGCCGCTCGGGCTCATTCTCGCCATGGCGGCCGCGGCGCTGCTCTACATCGCCGTCGCGGTCACCGCCGTCTCGGTCGTGCCGTGGCAAGAGCTTGCCGAGGCGCCCGGTCCGATCACCGCGGTGATGGAGCGCGCCGCGCCATCGGTCCCGCCGCTCCTGTTCACGATCATCACGCTCTTTGCCGTCGCCAACACCGCGCTCGTCAACTACGTCACGGCCTCGCGCCTCATCTACGGCATGGCGCGCCAGGGACTCCTGCCGCGACGCCTGGGCGAGGTGCACGCCGCGCGGCGCACGCCGCATCTCGCCGTCGCCGCGCTGTTTCTCGTGCTTGCGCCGCTGGCGCTGCTCGGCACGACCACGGAACTCGCCGCCGCGACCGTGCTTCTCCTGCTGCTCGTGTTCACGGTGGTCAATGGCGCGCTGTTCATCTTGAAAGGCCGCGACGGCGAGAGGCGCGGCCGCTTCGAGATACCACGCGCACTCCCGGCGCTGGGCGCCATCACCTGTCTCATTCTCATCGTCGTGCGGGTGGCGACGGGCGATTGGCAGGCGCCGGCGCTTGCGGGCGCGCTCATCGTCGGCGCGTTCGCCCTCTATGTCTTGATGCAGCGTAAGGGCTAGGCCCCGGAGAGCCCGTGCGGCGGGTGGCGCTGGTCGCCCCTGCGGTTCAGCCGGCGCACATAGGTGATGGTCGCCTCGGGGCGTTCGGCCTTGACCTTCAGCGCCGCGATCAAGGCATCCTCGGCCCTGACCACGAGCCGGTCGCCTTTCCCCTCCACACTGATTCCGACGGTGAATTGCGACTGCATGCCGAACGCTCCCGAAAGGCGGTGGATGCGGAACCAAAGTCGAACCGTAGCAAAAGACGGCGGCTTAGCCCATGAGGAAAGCTCGAGCCTGCGCTATGGCAGCACACCGGCAAAGCCCGAGGCCGGCGGCGGGGCCGCCGAGCCGACCGTGCTCGGTTTCGGCTTGGGCTTGGGCTCGGCCTTGGTCTCGGAGTTGTCGGCGACGGCCTCGGGCCTTGCCTGCCGGCCCAGCGCCGCCGCGGCGACGCCGGCATCGAGGCTGTAGACATCGGCGAAACTTTGCAGCTTGCCGTCGGCGTCGGCCGAGAGCGTAAAATAGGTGGTGTGCACCGGCACGTGGCCGCGTATCGCCACGCCGCTGTTGTAGCCCTGGGCGAGCAGCTTATCGACCTCGGCCTGCGGCATGCCGCTGTCCTCGGCCAGGATGACCGCGGCGACCTTGCCGGGGTTGGCCACGCGCGGACAATGATGGCCTTCGGCGCGAACCTGGAGCGCCAGCAATTCGCGCTTGATGGTGTCGTGCATGTAGACCGAATGCCGGTTGGGGTAGAGGAACTTCACCTTGCCGAGCACGTTCCTCGGTCCCGGCGCCTGGGTGAAGCTGATCGCCCCCATGTTCACGGTGTTCCAGTTGATCGAGCTCGGACTGACGCGTTTGCCGTTGTAATTCACGTTGAGCTCGTGCTGCTGGAGGATCGCGGTGTTGCCGCCGAACATGCCGCCCCCGCCCCGCAAGCGCGGCAGGAGATCCTCCCTGATGATGGTCGAGGGCACGGTCCATTCCGGATTGAACACGATCGATTTGAGGTCGGCCGAGAAGATCGGCGTGGCGTAGACCAGCTTGCCGACGACCGCCTTCTCGGAGTGGATCGTTTTGCCGCCCTTCACGACATAGACCATGAACTCGGGAATATTGATCTGAACGTAGAGCCCGCCGAGATCTTCGGGCATCCAGCGCCAGCGCTCCATGTTGACCAGAATCTTCTGCACGTTGCGCGGCGTGGCGCCGGCCTCGCTTTCGGCGCGGGCCTTGAGCAGCGCCTGGCGCAAACGTTGGAACTGCTCGTGCTTCGGATGCAGCGACTGGAGATAGCGATCGGGCTCGGCGGCGTCGGCGATCTCGGCGAGCACGACCTTCGGCGCGCGGAAGGTCGGCCGCATATCGATATTCTTGAGCTTGGCGGGGTCGGCCCTGCCGCCGCGGGCGTAGCGCGCGTATTGCAAGACGGCGAGATCGAGCTCGATCTCCAGCCGCGCCTGCTCATCAATGGTGGCCGGAAGCTTGCCGGAAGCAGGCAGCGTGAAGGCCGCGCTCGAAAGTCCCCAATCGTCGGCCTCGAGGATCTCGTCGATCACGGCAAGGCCTTCGCGCGAGAACCCCATATCGGTCATCCACACCGCCTCGCTTCGCCCGTCGTAGAAGGCTTCGAGCGCGGCGACATCGTCGTCGTTCGCCTTCGCGCGCAACGCCGGGTCGGCGAGCTTGGTGCGGATAGCCTCGACCATCGGCGTGGCCGCGGCCGGGATCGCGACGGTTTGAACTGTCGTCGTCGCCGGCGGCGAACCTGCGGGTTCGCTCGCGCTATCGGCCGGCGCCGGCGCCGGGGCGGCGGGCTCGGCCGCTTGCGGCATCGCATCGGGCTTGGCGGATTGTTCGGCGGGGGTTACGGCGCCCGCGTTCGGATCGTCGGCATCCTCCGCGGTCGCGGTTTCTTGCGCGAAACCCCGCGTTCCGATCGCCGCACCAAATAGGAGAATTGGGGAAGCCGCGGCAACGGCGGCTACCCAGAACCGTCCACGCATCTCCCAACCCCTCGTACCCAGGCAATAGGTTAATCCCAGTCCGGCGCGGCGGCCAACAGGATTCGCTTTTAGCGGGTAGCAAGGCGTTGCGCGCGCCGTCCGATTTTCGCGTTTTTCGAAGGCGCTTCAAGGCCATGGCAGCGGCGGCTGAGGCCTTTGAAGTTGCCGCTCGATCACCTATACTCGTTATGAGGATAGCTCCTGAAGCCGGCCTTGCGCCGGATGTTTTAACAACCCATATATGCTCATTATGAGCATTAACGGTCAGGGAGAGCGTTCGATGACGAGGCTTCACACAGGCGAACCCATTCGCGCGCGCAAGAAGCAGGCGATCCTCGCGCCGAGCCTGCTGCCCGACCTCGCCTACACGCCGGAGGTCGCGCGCGAGACCGCGCATCTCTACGAGCGCGTCGCTCGCGTCATCCCGCCGATCGAATGGCCGGGCTTTGCTCCCTACGTCAAAGCCATCAACGAGCTCAAGCGCGCGCGGAACGCCGTCGTGCTCGCCCATAACTACATGACGCCGGAGATCTTCCATTGCGTCGCCGACGTCGTCGGCGACTCGCTCCAGCTTGCGCGCGAGGCGTCCAAGACCGATGCCGATGTCATCGTTCAGGGCGGCGTGCATTTCATGGCCGAGACCTCGAAGCTGCTCAATCCCGACAAGATGGTGTTGATCCCCGACCTCAGGGCCGGCTGTTCGCTCGCCGCGTCCATCACCGGCGCCGACGTGCGGGCGCTCCGCGAAGCCTATCCGGGCGTCCCGGTCGTGACCTACGTCAACACCTCGGCCGAGGTGAAGGCCGAATCCGATATTTGCTGCACCTCGTCGAACGCCGTGCGCGTGGTCGAGTCGCTCGGCGTCAAGCGCGTGATCCTTATTCCCGACGAGTATCTCGCCAAGTGGGTCGCGACCCAGACCTCGGTCGAGATCATCACCTGGAAGGGCCATTGCGAGGTGCATGAGCTTTTCACCGGCGACGAACTTCGTGCCTATCGCGAGACGGATCCCGGCGTGAAGATCATCGCGCACCCCGAATGCGCGCCCGACGTGCTGGCGGAAGCCGATTTCACCGGATCGACCTCGGGCATGATCAAATGGGTCAAGGACAACCAGCCGTCGAAAGTGCTGCTCGTGACCGAATGCTCGATGAGCGACAACGTCGCCGTCGAGGCGCCCAACGTCGCCTTCGTGCGGCCGTGCAACCTGTGCCCGCATATGAAGCGGATCACGTTGCCGAAGATCCTCGAAAGCCTCGTCTTCCTCAAGGAAGAGGTCACGATCGATCCCGCGATCGCTAAGCGCGCGCGGGCCTCGGTCGAGCGCATGATCAACCTCAATCATTGACGGCCCGGGCGAAAATCCCATGACGGCACGTGTCGCGTTTCCCGCTAAAGCCCCCGGAGGGGTGGTGATCGTCGGCGCCGGGCTTGCCGGGCTGTTCACCGCGCTCAAGCTCGCGCCGCTTCCCGTCACCGTCATCTCGGCGGCACGGTTCGGCGAGGGCGCATCGAGCCTGTGGGCGCAAGGCGGGATCGCCGCCGCGGTCGCCGAGGGCGACACGGCCGAGGCCCACGCCGCCGATACGGTGGCGGCCGGCGCCGGCATCGTCGATGAGAAGATCGCGCTGCTTCTGGCGCGGGAAGCACGCGAGCGCATCGAGGATTTGCTCTCCTTCGGCGTGCCGTTCGACCAGGATCTCGAGGGGCGGCTTGCGGTCGGCCGCGAGGCCGCGCATGGGCGGAGCCGCATTCTTCACGTCAAAGGCGACACCGCCGGGCGCGCCATCATGCATGCGCTCACCGAAGCGGTGAGAAAGACGCCGTCGATCACCGTGCTCGAAGGGCTTGCCGCGCGCGACCTCACCCTCGGCAACGGTCGCGTCGCCGGCATCGAACTCGCGCCAAGCGGCGATCCTCACGGGCGCGGCTTCGTCCTTCCTGCCGGCGCCGTGATGCTTGCGACCGGAGGCGCGGGTCAACTCTATGCCGTCACCACCAACCCGCGCGAGGCCCGCGGCGAAGGCATCGCCATTGCCGCCCGCGCCGGCGCCGTCATCGCCGACGCCGAGTTCGTGCAGTTTCATCCGACCGCGATGAATATCGGCCGCGACCCCGCGCCGCTTGCGACCGAGGCTCTGCGCGGCGAAGGCGCGCTGCTTATCAATGCGCGCGGCGAGCGCTTCATGCGCGCCGTCCATGACGACGCCGAGCTTGCGCCGCGCGACATCGTCGCCCGGGCCGTCTACCGCGAAGTTGCGAGCGGGCGCGGCGCCTTCCTCGATTGCCGCAAGCTGGGCGCGAAGCTCATCGAGCATTTCCCGACTGTCGTCGCCGCTTCGCGCGCCGCCGGCATCGATCCCGCGCGCGAGCCGATCCCGGTCGCGCCGGCCGCCCACTACCACATGGGCGGGATTCTCACCGACGCCTCGGGCCGGAGCACGGTCGAGGGATTGTGGGCCTGCGGCGAAGTGGCCTCGACCGGCGCCCATGGCGCGAACCGCCTCGCCTCGAACTCGCTGCTCGAGGCGGTCGTGTTCGGCGCCCGCGCCGCCAAGGACATCGCTGCGATCGCGCGCCCGTCCGGCCCCGAGGCGGTGGCGCATGAGCCGCACGTTTCGGGCGCGCCCGAGCGCGGCGAAGCCGCCGTGGCCGCGCTGCGCCAGGCCATGACGCAAGGGCTGGGCGTCGTTCGCGACGAGGCTTCCCTCAGAAACGCGCTTGCCACGATCGCCACGCTCGAGAAGAGCGGCGCGGGCGACCGGCGCCTTGCCAACATGCTCACCGCCGCGAAGCTGATCGCCGCAGCGGCGTTGGCGCGCAAAGAGAGCCGAGGCGCGCATTTCCGTAGCGACTATCCCCTGCCCGACGAGCACCTGGCACGGCGCAGCTTCCTCACGCTCGAACAGGCCGAAGCCATCGCCAAGGAGGCGGCTGACGCGGTTCCGCCCCGGCGCCCGCAGAAGATGGCGTCGGCGGCGCTGCCCGCATGAGCGCCAAAGCACCGTTTCCGCTTGCCTTGCCGCGCCTTCTCGTCGAGCGCGCCGTTGCCGCCGCACTCGATGAGGATCTGGGCGCCTCCGGCGACATCACCACCGACGCCATCATCCCCGCCGACGACGCCGCCAAGGCCGCGATCGTCGCGCGCGAGGCCGGCGTGGTGGCCGGGCTCGACCTCGCCGAGGCGGCGTTCAAGGCGCTCGATCCCGATATCCGTTTCACGCGCATCGTCCCCGACGGCGGCAGCGTGGCCGCGGGCAGCAAGATCGCGACCGTGGCGGGCAAGACCCGCGCGATCCTGACCGCCGAGCGAACCGCGCTCAACTTCCTTGGACGCCTGAGCGGCATCGCCTCGCTGACCGCTTCCTACGTCAAGGCGGTCGAAGGCACGGGCGCGCGCATCGCCTGCACGCGCAAGACGACGCCGGGACTTCGGGCGTTGGAAAAATACGCCGTCAGGGCCGGCGGCGGCATCAACCATCGGTTCGGCCTGTATGACGCCGTGCTGGTAAAGGACAATCACATCGCAGCTGCCGGAGGCATCGCCGGCGCTCTCGCGCGGCTGAAGTCGCGCGCGGGTCATTCCGTCAGGATCGAAGTCGAGGTCGATACGCTCGATCAGCTCGCCGAGGCGCTCGCGTTTCCCATCGACGCGGTGCTGCTCGACAATATGGATGCCGGCACTTTGCGCGAGGCGGTCAAACGCGTCGCGGGCCGGGTCGTGACCGAAGCGTCCGGCGGCGTGACGCTAGACAATGTGCGGGAAATCGCTGCGACCGGCGTCGATGTAATCTCGGCCGGCGCGCTTACTCACTCGCCGCGAAACCTAGACTCATCGCTGGAGTGGGAGCGTTAGAGCCCTGGCTTGACGCCGTCACGAGCGAACCGGCCGGCGCCAAGGTGAACAGGGAAGGCGCGGGCTCGAGCGCGGCCTGTTGCGGCGCGGGCGCGAGAGCGGGCTCAAGTACGGCCTGTTGCGGCGCGGGTGCTAGGACCGCTTGTTGCGGCGCTTGGGGCGCCGGCTCCGTCGAGGCCTCGACGAGATAAGGCTCTTCGTTGCGCTTCTTGTAGAAGATATGGCGTCCGATCGTGTCAATCCGGCTCATGCTGCTCGCCCAGGTCGGCCGCACGTAATCGGCATGGTAGTAGGTCGAGTAACCGACCTCGGGCAGCCAAAGCTCGCCCTTGGTGATCCGTTTGGCGATATCCTGGGCTTGCGCCCATTGCGCATCGTTGCGCGGGTTGTCGGTCTTGCCGTCGCAGGTGAACGAGAACTGGCAGCCCGGCGACATCTGGCCTTGATAGACCACGCCGCAAATCGTCTCGGGGAAGAGCGGGCTCCGCACCCGATTGAGGATCACCTGCCCGACCGCGACTTGGCCGCGCTCCGGCTCGCCGCGCGCCTCGAAATAGATGGCAATGGCAAGGCAGCGCTTCTCGCGCGCCTCGAACTCGGCCTGGCTCTCGCCGTGATAGCGGAAGTTGAGCGCCTCCGGCGTCGGGTGATAGGCGATGTCCTCAGGCGAGGGCCGCAAGGAATCGGTGTCGAAATTCGCAGCGGCCATCATCATGAACGTGTTGTCGGTGCCACCCGCCG
>DATEMT010000060.1:0-2766 GCA_035275445.1 Methyloceanibacter sp.
GGGGCCTGTTCGGCTTCTAGCCTGGCGTGAAGGGCGCGAAGCGGCCGAGGGCCGGCCGCTTGCCTTGACTTTCCGCTGCTTAGGGCCAACTATTCGCTAGAATGGTTCTAAATTAGCGGCAACCCTATCGCTATGTTCATCCAGACCGAAGCAACGCCAAATCCCGCCACCCTGAAATTCCTGCCGGGCCGGGCCGTGCTCGCCAACGGCACCTTGGAATTTCTCGATGCCGAGACGAGCAAGGCCTCGCCCCTTGCCGCGCGCCTGTTCGAGATCGAGGGCGTCAGGGGCGTGTTCTTCGGCAGCGATTTCATCAGCGTGACCAAAGGCGAGGGCGAGTGGCAGCATCTGAAGCCCGCCATTCTCGGCGTCATCATGGAGCATTACCTGTCAGGCGCCGCGGTCGCCGACGCGCCCGACGGCACTGACGGCCGCGCCGAGGACGAGTTCTTCGCGCCCGAGGACGAAGAGACGGTCAAGACCATCAAGGAACTGCTCGAGACCCGCGTCCGCCCGGCCGTGGCCCAGGACGGCGGCGACATTACCTTCCAGGGCTTCCGCGACGGCGTGGTCTATCTCCACATGCGCGGCGCCTGCTCCGGCTGCCCGAGCTCGACGGCAACCTTGCGTCACGGCATCGAGAACCTGCTCAGGCACTTCATTCCCGAAGTGCAGGAAGTCCGCCCGGTTTGACGGACAAGGTCGCTCAAGCCTGTCTCGATCAGCTGTTCCTCGCCGCGCGCACGCATAATGCCTGGCACGAGCAGGACGTCCCCGACGCCCTGCTGCATGCCATCGTCGATCTCGCCAAGCTTGGGCCGACCAGCGCCAATTGCAGCCCCGCGCGTTTTCTCTTCGTGAAGTCGCCCGCGGCGAAAGAGCGGCTGAAGCCGCACCTTTCCGACGGCAACCGCGATAAGACGATGAAGGCGCCGGTCTGCGCCATCATCGGCTACGATCTCGATTTCTACGAGTATCTGCCCAAGCTCTTTCCCCACACCGATGCGAGGAGTTGGTTTGCGGGCAAGAAGGAGAAAATTCTCGAAACCGCCTTTCGCAACGGCACGCTGCAAGGCGCCTATCTCATCATGGCGGCGCGCGCGCTCGGGCTCGATTGCGGGCCGATGTCGGGTTTCGACAATTCCGGCGTCGATCGCGAGTTCTTCGCCGGCACCAACATAAAGTCGAATTTCCTCTGCAATCTCGGCTATGGCGATGCAAGCGTTCTGTTCCCGCGCTCGCCGCGTTTCGAATTCGACGAGATGGCGCGCATCCTCTAAGGGACCGCCATGAACATCCTCGCGCTCGACACCAGCATGGGGGCCTGCTCGGCCGCGCTCGTCACCGGCAGCGGCAATGCGCGCCGAGTCTTCGCCCGCGGCGAGAGGATGGCGCGCGGCCATGCCGAAGCGCTGATGCCCATGGTCGACGCCATCATGCGCGAGAGCGGCACGGCATTTGCCGCGCTCGACCGCATCGCGGCAACGACGGGACCGGGAAGCTTCACCGGCGTGCGGATCGCGATCTCTGCGGCGCGCGGTCTCGCGCTCGTCACCACAGCGAAACTTTTCGCGATCGACAGCCTGACGGTGATGGCACGCGAGGCGCGCGACCGTTCCGTCACCGGCGGCGCGCCGTTCGCCGTCGCCGTCGATGCGCGGCGCGGCATGCTCTATCTCGGTCTTTACGACGAGGCGGCGCGCTGGACGTCCGGTCCGCTCCTGATCGCGCCCGACGACGCCGCGAATTCGCTTCCTCGCGGGTTGCGGACGGCTGTCGGCAGCGGGGCCGCCCGGCTCGCCGAGGCCGCGGGGCGCCGCGGCGTTGTTGTCACGGCGGAACTCACCGATCTCGAACCGAACGCTGCCGCGCTCGCCGATCTTGCCGAGGAGAGCGGGGAGACGGTGCCGGCGCTCCGGCCGCTCTACTTGCGGCCCCCCGACGCGCGGCCTCAGGCGCAGCCTTTAGCGAGGCGAGGCTGATGGCGCCGGGTCTCAGCGTGCGGGCGGCAGGCCCGCTCGATGCAGGCGTTCTCGCCACACTCCACCGCGACTGTTTTCAGCGTGCCTGGGACGAGGCCGCCATGGCGCAATTCGCATCGGTGCCGGGGACGCTCTGCCTGATCGGCGCGGTCGGTGACGACGGCGGCGGACTCTTGATCGCGCGCGTGGCCGGCGACGAGGCCGAGATCCTGACCTTCGGCGTCACCCCGTCCTGCCGGAACCGCGGTCTCGGCAGGGTCCTGCTTCAGACGGCGGTCGATCGCTTGCGCGCAAGCGGGGCGAAGCGGTTGTTTCTCGAAGTGGCGGACGGCAACGAAGCGGCGCTCCGACTCTACCGTTCCTGCGGTGCCGAGCCGGTGGGCCGAAGGAAAGCCTATTACGGTGATGGCGCCGACGCCGCGATCTTCAGTCTTGCCCTTTGACGCCCGCTTGCCGATGATGTCGGCGCGCGGCGAGACGAAGAATCAGGGCGGCCAAATGCGCAAGACGGCGATGGCGGAAAGCAGGCTCGAGCGGCTCTGCGCCGAGCGGGGCATGCGCATGACCGGCCAGCGGCGCACCATCGCCAAGGTGCTGTCGGAGGCCGAGGACCATCCCGACGTCGAGGAGGTCTACCGGCGGGCGAGCGCGCGCGACCCGCGCATCTCGCTCTCCACGGTCTACCGCACCGTGCGCCTGTTCGAGGGCGCCGGCATTCTCGAGCGGCACGATTTCGGCGAAGGCCGGGCGCGCTACGAGCCGGTTGCTTCCGGCCATCACGACC